>DUJB01000023.1 GCA_013330055.1 Nitrosopumilaceae archaeon | reverse complement strand
ATTGATACTTCTGTGACTTTGTACTTTTATTTTTGTGCAGCCATCAGAAAGAGTTCATCACTTGAAATTTTGTCTTTGATTGATTTCGCTGGAACTCCTCCCACCACGTCACCGTCAGGCACATTACGAATTACACAGGCGCCAGCACCAACTATAACGTTATTTCCTATAGTTACTTTGTTTTTTATAGTACAGTTAAGTCCAGTCCAACAAGAATCACCCATTATCACGCTCCCTCCAATTATTGTTCCACCTGTTAAGAGACAGTTTCTTCCAATTTTGACATTGTGAGCAATATGCACCATTGCATCGATTTTTGTACCATCAGAAATGATTGTGTCAATCAGAGAACCTCTCGCAATGCTTGAGTTGCCATATATTTCTACATTGTCTCCAATTATAATTCCTTTAATGTGAGGAAATTTTTTAAGATCATTGTTTTGGTTTCTTTCATATGCGAATCCATCCTCTCCAAGAGTTACTCCGGATTGAATCATGCAATTTTTTCCTATTTTGCAATTATGGGCAATAGTTACTCTATCATGTATTACTGAATTATCTCCTATAACACAGTTTTTTCCTATAGAAACAAAATTCCCGATATAGCAATTTGTACCGATGACAACGTCATTTGCAATAACAGCAGACGAAGAAATTTTTGTTTCTTTTTTTTCACCACTCTTTTCTGCTTGTACCCTATTGGCAAATTCTACAAATGTAAACCTTGGATTATCCAAGAATACTAGCAAGTAGCCTCTCTTTGGATGAACACAATCTTTCAAATTCTTTTTACACAGTATGATGCCTGCATTAGATTCTTCAATTTGTTTTATCGCAGATTCATTAGATGAAGAACAAAACGCCAAATCTGAATCAGAAGCTTCCCATAAAGAGGATATAGAGGTTATTTTCTTTTCCAAGTCCCCTTCCACAAAAAATTCCTCCTTTCTCGACATATCTATTATGTCCTCAATCTTCCAATTGGTTACTTTTGTGTCATTTCTTCTTTCGTATAACATAACTCGCTATTGTAAGACTGCTAATATCAAATTAAAATGTTCCAAACACAACTTACTATTCTCCATAGTATGAACAGTTTCATTCATTTATTTATCATCTTGTTCCATTTGTGGAAATCGATTAGTAAAATTATGCATTGTTGTATTCAAAGAACAGCATCCGTTTCAAAAAAAATATCTTGAGAATATTAAGTACTCTATATTAATTTGAATTAGGTCCAATATCTCCAGGAGATAATGGGAAATTTAATACCGACTCGGCCCTAAATTCGTCAGCTCCTGTGTCAAGTAGTCCTGAACGGGTTTGTCCGTCCATATCTTTTACTATATCTGGAAAAGAGATAGGATTTTCTTTATCTATGGCAGGGCTTGTATTTAATATTCTATAAACGTCGTCACTCTGTAAGACTAGCTGGGGATCAATCCAGGTGTATCCACTTGTAGGCATATTGCCCTTGTTTGCTAAACCAAACATGATGTTATCTTCCCATGTGATGTCTGCACCTGCCCTATAGTTGACTAGTCTTCCAGAATCACTTTTGATAATATTGTTGGCAATTGTTACATCAATTGGAGCAAGAGGCCTAAAGGGTTCCCCTATAACAATACTGTTTTGATTGTTAACAAATGTATTAAAAGCAACAAGAATATTTTGCGGTTGGCTGTGCTTGCTGTTTGATACTGTGAGATCTTCAGTAACACTCCCACTGCCAATTATTAGAGTGGTCAATGAACCAGATCCAAAAGTACCCTCAAAATAATTGTTGATTATCTTGTGATTGTGGCCATATAATCTTAAACCATTTTTTCCATCCAAAAAGAAGTTTCCATCAACTACATTGGCATTACCATGGCGCAGGGTCAAAGAGCCTTGGTTATTTCTAAATGTGTTTTCCCTAATAGTGTTGTTGGATGATTTAATTGTCACTGCTTCCACATCTCCATTGCATTTTTCAAAGAGATTGTATTCCACCGTGGCATAGGCATTCTTTAAACCCTCCTCGCTGTTGCCTATCCTCATACACTCACCGCCGTTTCCACCAGAATAAGTTTGATCATGGAAATAATTGTGATCTATTTGGTTGTACTTTGAAACCACTCCCCCGCTCCCCAATACCAATACAAAAACTCCCTTGGTTGCTTTGTTTGCAAAAATATTATGGTCTATACGGTTGTACATGCTGCCAGCGGATGTAATTCCCAACCAGTCAGATTGACCGTTAGTAGTGGTAGTAAGCTCAAAATGATTTCTCGTAAATCTAACATGTGTGCAATCAGTACATCTGACTGCCATCTCATTGGTGAAAACACTATTGTCTTGACTATGAGTGAATTTGAAACCTTGTACGATGACATATGAAGCTGTGTTGAACTCAAAGCCTGCTGGCCCCTTTATCTCTGCACCACCTATAGTGGAAGATTTAACCACAATTGGGTTGGTTGCAGTTCCAGTTGATCTGATTAACAATGTCTTTGCGCCATTTGATTGCAGATAAGAGGTCGTATCATAAACTCCATCTGCAAGTACAATATGATCACCGGGGACGGCAACTGCTATCGCATTCATAAGTGAGGTAATTGAATTTACGTTAACTGTTCTAAGCGGTGCCGGAATGTCATCTACGGAAGGTGGGGGAGTTGGGTTGGTAANNAAAATGTTACAGTTCCAGTTGGTGTTCCTCCAGACCCTGTCACTGTTGCAGTAAATGTAACAGACTGACTGATAGAAGATGGATTGACGCCTGAGGTTAATACAGTTGTGCTATCTCCCGTGTTCACCATTTGTGTTAGAATTGAACTTGTACTTGTGTTAAAGTTGGTATCCCCAGAATATACAGCCGTTATGTCGTGAATTCCTACTGCAAGTGTTGCTGTAGAAAGTGTTGCTGTGTTACCAAATAGTGTACCTATACCGATGCTAGCTGCATTATCAAAAAATGTTACAGTTCCAGTTGGTGTCCCACCAGACCCTGTTACTGTTGTAGTAAACGTAACAGGCTGACCAAAAGAAGATGGGTTAACATCTGAGATCAATGCTATTGTAGGTATTGCAGTTCCCGTACTACCATGAGTCTGTGTTAATATCATATAGAGATCCTCTG
>DUJB01000074.1 GCA_013330055.1 Nitrosopumilaceae archaeon | reverse complement strand
GACATCATCGAGCTTGGTCTTCCCTTTTCGGATCCGCTTGCAGATGGACCTGTAATTCAAAACGCAGCTCATCTTGCATTAACAAAAGGTATCAGTACAACAAAATTTTTTGATATTGTAAAAAAGATCAGAAAAGAGACTAACCTTCCACTTGTCTTGATGACTTATACAAACATACTTTACAGACAAGGGTTTGACAAGTTCATTTCCCGTGCAAAAAAAGCCGGGATTGATGGATTTATCCTACCAGATATGCCTGTGGAAGAAGCAAGTCTGTATCTGGATGCAATTCACAAATACAAAGTAGATGCAATTTTTCTGGCATCGCCTAATACATCTAAAGAAAGGATAAAGAAGATAATCCGTGCATCTTCTGGATTTTTGTATCTTGTTTCAGTCTATGGAACTACTGGTGTTCAACAAAAAATAAAAAAATACACAATTGATGCAATTAAAAACTCCAAGAAAATTTCCGGTGGTAAAATTCCAGTAGCAGTTGGTTTTGGGATTTCCAGTCCAAAGCAAGCAAAAAGTTTTGTAAAGATTGGAGCTGATGCGATAATAGTTGGTAGCGCATTATTACGATTAATTGATGAAATAGAACCAAATAAGATCGAATCACGAATAGAAAATTTTACACGAAGACTAAAGCGATCTATTTAGATCATTTCGATAAGTTTTCAAATGTTGATCTTTATTTTATCTGATCTAAAAACAAAGAAAAATTATCTAAAAGAAATTTTAATCCAGCATTTTTTTACAATTCCCGATTTTGGAACGAAAATAAAATAAGGTATGAGACAGGGATCAGATCGTGGATTATTTCAGGTGTATGTCGGAGAAAATACATACACAGGATATTATCATAAAGGAAGGTTATGATACACACAATGTGGAAACGGATGGACGATTACATGGTAATGTATTTAAAAATAGGACAAAAAGATGAGGCGTTGGAGAACAGACTTACTATAACGTGTAAACCATTATTGTATACGAAAGCCTTATNNTATAACGTGTAAACCATTATTGTCTACGAAGGCCTTGGAGCAGGAATCCAAAGGTTATAAAGAAATTTTAGAGGTAAAACCATGAAATTTGACATTTTAAAAGACAAATTTAAGAAAGTTACGAAATCAAATCCATTAGCTGATAAAAAGCAGTCAAATAAAACTACTTTAAACAACACTGCATCAAATCTTGAAGAACCCATAATCTTTGACGAGTCATCCGTTAAACAACAAATAGAATCCAGTTCTGACGACATGAAGAACTTTATCACAGTCTCTAAGACTGGGTACGAAGACTATGGAGTGTACGCTGCAATTATGCGAGACCCAACTGCCAAAGGAGGAAAGAGATACATGATAATTGAACCATCTTTGTCTGAAAAGGATAGAGAAAATTTCGAGAGATTAAGAAAAATGTTAATGGTGGAACTTAGTGTTGATTTAAACGACATCGAGTCACGAACCAATGCAGAAGAACGACTAAAGAAAAAAATTGTTTCCATGATTCAAAAGTATGGATTAGATATCCGTCGAAGAGATTATTCAAAGATTTTCTATTACGCTATCAGAGACTTTACCCGCTTTGGAAGAATTGATCCGCTGATGCACGATCACATGATAGAAGAAATCAGTTGTGATGGAACAAAAATTCCGCTTTACATATGGCATAGAGAATTCGAGTCCATGCCAACAAATGTCATGTTTAATGACGATATGCAATTAGAAAATTTTGTTAGAAAACTAGCCTATACATGTGGCAAACACGTCTCAGTAGCAAACCCAATTGTTGATGCAACTCTACCTGATGGAAGCAGAATTAATCTCACTTTAGGACATGAGGTAACAAAACGAGGCAGTACATTTACGATAAGACACTTCAAAGAGGATCCAATTACAATTATTGATCTTATCAGGTCAAATACTGTATCATCTGATGTTGCAGCCTACTTGTGGTTCCTTGTGGAAAACAAACTGACAATGCTAATAGCTGGAGGCACTGCAAGTGGAAAGACTACAACACTAAACGCAATCTCTTCTTTTATTACTCCAAGTAACAAAATAGTAAGCATCGAAGACACACCGGAACTAAACCTTCCGCATGAAAACTGGATTCCATCCATTTCACGACAGACTTTTACAGATGGTGGAATGGGAGAGATTACTCAGTTTGATCTTCTNNTATTTCAGGCAATGGCTACTGGTCACGGTGGTTTTTCATCAATTCACGCAGACTCTATCAAATCTTGCATTACAAGATTAACTTCCATTCCAATGGAGGTTCCAAAAGCGCTTTTGATAACAACTCTAAATGCCATACTTTTACAGCTAAAGATCAGGATGGGCGACAGATCTGTAAGAAGAGTAATGCAGATTTCTGAAATAGTAGGTTATGACGAAAAAACAGGAGAAATTCTTCTAAGTGATGTATTCAAGTGGGATGCTGAAACTGACAAACACAAATTCTCTGGAAAAAGCATAATGTTTGATAAAATAGCAGGCAGATTAGGTTTAACAAAAGAACTCGTCAGCCAGGAACTCAGTAAGAGAAAGTCTGCACTAGAATGGATGGCATCATCAAAAGATATTCAAAAAGCCAAGGACGTGAATGCAGCTATCATGGAGTTCTATGCTAACCCAGACCGATTCTTGGAGAGAAAGAGGCTCCTAACGTGATAGACATGTTCAGCTTCAAAAAACCTGTTAAAAAGAAAGTTGTAAAAATCAGTGAAGAGATGGTTGGTAATTCAAGCACAAATCTCGTACCCCCACCTGTTAGGAGACCAAAAAAAATAGTTAAGAACAAATCCAACGTTTCTGGATTTTACGCTGCAAGCTATAAAATGCTTGGAAACCGGGCCCATATCTTAACTCCTAGACTAAAAAGTTTGGAAGGCAGGCTTGAAAAAGGAATGATGATGGTTCCATATGAGGCATATCTTGCTGCAATGGTAGTAGGCGGATTGATTGCAGGAATAGTCGCTATTGTTGCTT
Source organism: Nitrosopumilaceae archaeon (assembly GCA_013330055.1). Taxonomy (GTDB): domain Archaea; phylum Thermoproteota; class Nitrososphaeria; order Nitrososphaerales; family Nitrosopumilaceae; genus UBA8516; species UBA8516 sp8516u. The sequence continues at coordinate 2,114 of DUJB01000074.1, read as the reverse complement.
CAGCCATTTTTGTAACCATCATTAATTTACAACCAATGGAACTTCGAATTTTCTTCCCTTTTATTGCCGGAGCTGCTGGTTTTGAGGCAGTCTTTGGGTTGATGTACAAGTATCCTGAGGTAAACGTTGGTGCAAGAAATAGAAGGCTGGCAGAAGAAGCTCCATATTTTATTGGATACATGGCAACTCTTGCAGCAAGTGGCTTGACCTTGGAGGGAATCTTCAAAGCCATTGCAAAAGAAGAAACAAAAGAAGAGTTTGTCAAGAGTGCAAGATACATAGTCCGTGATCTCGACATTTTGGGATTTGACGTCATTACTGCATTAACTAATCTTATTGGAAAAACTCCCCCAGGTGCTTTCAATGAACTTCTTGAAGGGTTGATATCAACCGTACAATCTGGTGGAAACCTCAAGGAGTTCTTTACAGCTTGTGCCAAAGTACAGATGGAAGAAAAAAAGATGGTCATACAAAAAATGACTTCATCTCTAGGAATAGTTGCTGAAATTTACACCATCTTGCTTGTAGTGTTTCCTTTGATGGCAGTCATCATGTTCTCTATCATGGCAACAATGGCCAAAACATTCTTGGGATTTGACATTACAACCGTGATGATGTTAATCTCATACTTGTTGGTTCCAATGTTTGGTGTCATAATAGTAATAATGGTTGATGGAATGGTGCCAAAGAGGTAAATAAAATGTCAGAAAGACGTACACAAACCATCCCAAGAAACATCAGAAGAAGGCGAGTGGAAACTGCGGCAAGTAAAAAGAAAAAACTAGCCATCTTATCAGCTTTTGCAGCAATCGCAGTAATGGTTATGGGTCTTTATGCTTCATCAACAATTGGAAGCACTACCATTAGGGACTTGGGAGCAGTAGCTGCCGTTATTGTGGGAATCATGCCCATTGCTGCTGTTAACATGAAAGAGGTCATCAGAAAAAATAGCATTGACAAGAACTTGCCAATTTTTCTCCTTGCACTTAGAAGCTCAATTGTAAGTGGACACAGCATCCTACAGGGACTAACCGAAGTTGCAAACCGCAAATTGGGTGCACTTACTCCAGAACTGAAAAACTTGAGAGCAAATCTTAGCTGGGGAATGCCGCTAGAAGAAGCATTTGAAAATTTTGTCCAAAGAGTTGGAACAAGGACATCAAGACGTGTAATGGTCTTGTTAAATCTTGCAATAGAAGCTGGTGGAAATGTCGCCGATACAATAGATATAATTCAAAAACACGTCAGTGAAATGCAAAACCTTGAGAACGAACGAAAAGGCAACATGAGACCATACATAATAACAATCTACATTTCGTTTGCAGTCTTTCTTGCCATTGCAGCAATACTTGTTTTCCAGTTCTTTGGTGAGATTGAAAGGCTCCAAACGACTCTTACTACAAACTCCAATTCCCAAGTACCAGGATTATTTGGTGGACTGGCAGATGTAAACATAAAGCATCTAAAGGAACTCATGCTCCACATGAGTATAGCTGAAGCAATATTTGGAGGGCTTATAGCAGGAAAGATAGGCGAAGGATCATATGTAGCAGGAATAAAACATGTCGTCATTTTGATTGTCATCTCTGTTGTTGTCTTTGCAATGATAGGAGCTGTCTAAGGTTGGAAAATAAATACTTGACACTGGAGGAAGATGCAATATGAAATGGTTCCCTGACAAAAAAAAGAAAGACGAAGAAAAGCCAGTTACTACAAAATTGAATGACATTACCGGAGATAACATGGAATCAGTTTCAAAGAATCAAGACCAACGATTTGATTTGAAAGATCTCCAATCAAATATTGAAGAGAGAGAAAATATTACAGATGCTGTCTTTAAAGGACATAAATCGTTTGGTGTAGACGACAATGTGAAAGATCTTTCAGATCAGACCGAACAAACACAGATCGGAGATGCAGAAATTGGAAAAATTATTGAACTAGTATTAAGCAGTAAAGAAGACAACATTATTCCATCTGTTAACTATGAAGAAAACAGGTGGTCATATCCACTCTTAGAACAATTAGGAAGTCCAGAGCATGTTTCTGCACTCTTGGAAGAAATTTCTTCGCCATCAGTTAATGTTTTAGAAAAAGGCGAGTTTGAGAGACTG
>DUJB01000020.1 GCA_013330055.1 Nitrosopumilaceae archaeon | reverse complement strand
GACCTCTTCTCGGGTTGAGACAGTGGAGTTAATGATATTTGGCAAAGTCTGCACATTTAGAATAATACTTAGCTGATCAGGTTCAACCTTTTGTGAGCTTTCACCAGTAATTGTGATCGAGGTAAGATCTGATTGTGACAGCAAATCTTTTACATTCTCACTAGTCAAAGAGTACGAAAACTGTGGCAATATTAGAATTGGCGCCAAAAAAATTGTAATACCAAGAGACATCATGATAATGATATGCTTCAGTTGCANNCTGTGGCCATATAAGAATTGGCGCCAAAAAAATTGTAATACCAAGAGACGTAAAGATAATGGCATGCTTTAGTTGCATGGTATGCCTGTAGTTATCATGCTTAAAACGACAGGAGATCTCGTTCATATGATCCACAGGCAAAAAATATTTTACAATATCTTAACGCCTGGATTTTATCAGAAAGCGGGTAAATTGTTACTTTTCAGATTACTTTTCTTCTTCCTTAAAATTTATATCGTCTGGTTGAATTTGTGTAAACGAATCAGAAATAGCTTGGGATTCTTTTCTTCTTTTAAGATACAGACTGATTGCACCTGCAATCATACCTCCAAATAAAAATACACCTGTTACAATCCATTCTACGTTCATAGTGATTTAAACTTCTTCATTGCTTCTTTTGCAAATTTTTCTAAATCATCTGTTGTAATTTTGGTGGGATCGTCAGATGCCAATGCCTTGTTGTAATCGTCTTCGGTAGTTTTCAATTTCTTTTTGTCTTTCATATATCATAGTTACACTACCATAATAAAAGAACATTTGTTCCTTTGTTACAATATGATAAAACTATTAGACAGTTTGTGCCTCAAATCCACACAATGAACATTGCTTTAGAAAAATGTTAATTGATTTCCAGATATGTTTGCCGTTTTTTGCTTCTTTGCATTTTGTTTTTATCCTTCTCATTTAGAAAATTATACAGTAATAAGATATAGCATAAAGTAAGTAACTGAATAAAAATACAGTTTTCAGAAATATCAGATAGAATGTTTTTGGGTTATTTTTTAGTATAATGCATTAATTCCGGCAATATCACCAGTATTTAGATCCCGCTTCTTTGTTTCTGCAAAGCTAGCATATCTATACATGGTTTCATTTGAGCAGCTATCAGAGGGATGACCCATTCCTATTCCATGACCTAGCTCATGATTAGAAATGTTTTCAAAGTCCATCTTGCCTGCGACTCCGTTTACAGTACTGTCACTCCAATCATAATCAACGTCGTCGAAGACTTGATCCATTTCAACAATTTGTTTTGTGAACGTGTTATACCAAGTAGTTGTAACTGCTATTGTTCCAGAGCTGCTAATGTTTGCAAAGTAAATTTCATTTTGATTGTCGGGATTGGCGGAGTCTGCAACCAATACTGTGTTAGTCGAACTACCATCTCCCATAATATTGACTGAAATGTTATCTCCAATCACTCCGTTTGATGCGTCTTCCCATTTGGCAATATTATATGCAATATTGCCAAGAATAAAACCAGAATCTAGTCCACCCGAATTTAAAGGATTTACAACCCACGGTTCTGGAGTAGTCCACTTTACTCCACCCTTTGTCAAGAATGCATAACAGGTTGTGCCTGTTGGTTTTCCAGCTCCTGTTGGTTTTACAAATTCTTTCTTGCTATGAATAAACATTATTCCTTCTACTTCATTTCCGTTAACGTCCTTCGACTTGCCTAAACTAAAGACTCCTGGCGCAATTTCAGAAAGTCCTGGCGGGATCTTGAATTCTTTATCTTCCTTTTTTTCATTTGATCCAAAGACACTTGGCTGCATTACAAAACCAAAAACTAGTATCGTTATTACAACAAGAGGGACTGTTCTGTTCATTTTATTTAAAATTCCTATTCAATCACTAAAGATAAGTCTTACTACACTTTAGATTGTTACAAAATAATTTTTGATTTCCATTTTTGGAAAATGGTAGTTAGGAGTTCACTTTATCTCCTAATTACCTCTGGATGATTTAACAAATCGTGGCGTGGTCACAAATGGAGTGTTGATAATGGTATTTAGTAATTGATTTGAAAAATTGTTTAGCATCTTGCAATTTTACAGTTTTTTGACACTTTGCTCTTTGCAGACTTGTCGATGATGAAATGGAATAAGACCAATGGCAAGAACACTATGCCTGAGATGACTGCAAGGGAAGTTTTATTTAAAATTAAAAGGTAACCTGTGACTCCAATAGCTGTCATGATTTCAATATAGGTACATGTACAGAGCAAGAGCAGTTTTTCTTTCATGATTACATAATATCAAAATAGTATTAAACCAATTTTCCAGATTGTGTCCAGATTGATAGGATTGTTTGTAGATTATTCCTTCTCTAAATTTAATGCACAAGAATTGATACAATACCTCATTCCTGTCTGTCCTGGCCCATCATCGAATACATGACCAAGATGAGCTCCGCACTTGTCACATGTGACTTCGATGCGGTGCATGAAACCACTGTGGTCATCATGTTCTGAAACCGATTCTCCCATCGGTTTTGTAAAGCTTGGCCATCCCGTACCAGAATCAAACTTGTCGTCAGACTTGAACAACGTATTACCGCAACAGACACATTTGTACACACCTTTTTCCTTGGTATTCACGTATTGTCCAGTAAATGGCATCTCTGTGCTCTTTTTTCTGGCAACCTGAAATTGCTCATCGGTGAGCTGTTCTTTCCATTCCTCATCACTCTTTGCTATTTTGGTCATAGATTCAACCCACTTTATTCTGTTGGTGGTACCATATAGCAGCTACCACCTCCGATCTTCATATAGTACTTTTGGTGATACTCTTCG
>DUJB01000076.1:9123-56247 GCA_013330055.1 Nitrosopumilaceae archaeon | reverse complement strand
TTGCACGAACATGTGCAATATTTCATGTACAAACAATTTACCTGTATCATGAAAGTTCCGGTACAGAACAAGACAAATCTATTTTACGTACTATTTTGCGCTATCTTGAAACGCCACAATATTTACGTCGTACATTATTTCCAAAAATTTCAGAATTAAAATATGCCGGAATTCTTAGCCCATTAAAAATTCCACACCACACTTACACCCCAGATTCAACTAAAATCAAAACGGGTGACATACGAGAAGGTATTGTATTCTTTGCAAAAGGAGGAAAATATGTTGATGTCGGGCTTGACAAACCAATTCAATATTTTGGTGATGAAAGAGTAGGCAGAAGAATAACTGTTCAATTCAAAACTGGATTTCCAGAACCTTCGATTAAACAGATAAGACGCAATGAGGTTAGACAATATTGGGGATATGAGGTAAAAGAGAATGCAAACCTACGTACACTTCTTTCAAGCTGGAATTCACATGTAATTTTAACCTCAAAAAAAGGGAAAATCATACATAAAACACAGAAATTTTTTGATGAAATCTCCGAAGCCTCGGTCCTCGTTGTTTTTGGTTCTCCCGAAAGAGGAATCCACGAAATTCTAGGCAATGCAATACACAATATTCCAAAATCACAAATTCTTAATTTCTTTCCAGAACAAGCTACTGAAACGGTGCGTCTTGAAGAAGCAATGCTTGGTACGTTATCGATCCTAAATGTTCTAACACGCAATTAAATTTAATATCGTTCCAAATGATTTGATTTTAATGACTCAACAAAAAAAATTCTTATTTTTTGCAATCGTTGCAGGTATTGCAGGAGTTGTTGTTGGTGGAATTATTTTTGCGATTACTCTAATGGATTTATTACATTGATAAGATCAAAAATTACATAAAAAATAGATCAAGTTGTTATTTCTAATAGTAGACTTATAATGGGGTTTACAACATCTAGCGTTTATCAATGGGTCATAGAAAACATAGTCAGCCAAGGCGAGGAAGTCTTGCATATCTTCCAAGAGGTCGAGCTAAAAGCATGGAAGCAAGAATTAGGACTTGGCCAAATCAAGATGGTGATCAGCCAAGACTCTTGGCACATGCAGGATTCAAAGCTGGTTGTATTCGTGTTGCAAGCGTAGATGATAGAGACAAAACGCCTAACTTTGGGAAACAACTTGTCAGTCTTGGTACAGTAGTTGTAACTCCTCCGATCTCAGTTATCGGAATACGCGGTTATGCAAAAGACAGGTACGGATTAGATTCAATTTTTGATGTTTATGCAAAAGACCTACCAAAAGAATTACCAAGGCTTTTTACCGCAAAATCTAATGATAAAAGTCTTGAGCGAGCAGAAAAATCCCTTGGAAGATTTTCTGATCTTTTTGCCATTGTTGCTGTACTTCCAAGGCATGCTGGCAGAGAACAAAAAAAGCCATATGTTTTTGAAGTTGCTGTAAAAGGCGGTGATATTGCAAAACAATTTGCGTTTGTTAAAGATCTTTTGGGTAAAGAAGTTAAAGTTGATCAAGTCTTTCAAAAAGGTGCAGATGTTGATGTTGCTGCTATCACGAAAGGAAAAGGAATTGAAGGACCAATTACAAGATGGGGTGTTAAAAAGAAACAGCACAAATCAAGAAAAAGCGTAAGAGCTCTTGGTACACTTGGTCCAATTAGTCCTGCGACAATCATGTACACAGTACCAAGAGCAGGTCAGCGTGGGTTTCATCAAAGGACACAATACAACAACAGAATTATGATAATGAGTAATACTAAAAATAATGAATTCAAAATCAATCCTGCTGGTGGATTCAAACATTTTGGATTGGTGGAAGGAGACTTTGTTGTAATACGCGGATCCATTCCGGGAACTTATAGACGACTTGTTAAACTACGTGCACCAGTCAGACAAAGAGTCTCGAAAATAACACAACCTAATATCTTGGAGATAATGGTATGAAAGCTCAAGTTTATTCGATAAATGGTTCTAAAACAGATGAAGTAGAATTACCAATTGTATTTTCTACTCCACTTAGAACTGATCTCTTACACAAAGCATATGTGAACTTGGAATCACATGCATTTCAGACTCAAGGAAGATATCCAAATGCTGGCATGGATGTTGTAGCAGAATCAAACAGTCCTCCTACTGGTCATCATCAAGCAAGAGTTGCAAGATTGCGTGGAGGTGGAGGTGGAAGACAAGGACAAGGTGGTGGAGTCGCAATGGTAAGAGGAGGANNAACAAACTTGCTCTTTGTTCTGCAATTGCTGCAACTTCATCTGCAGACTTGGTAAAATCACGAGGACACAAAATCGATAAAATAGAATCATTCCCAATAGTTGTTTCTGACGAAATCGAGTCAATATCAAAAGCAAAAGACCTAGAAAAATTCTTTGACGCATTAAACCTCACACAGGATATTGACCGATTACGATCAAGACTAAAACGACGTTCAGGTAAACCACTTTTGCGTGGCAGAAAAACCAAAATCGGAAAAAGTATACTTGTAGTAGTAAAAGACTCCAAAAATCTTTCAAAAGCTTGTGGCGCCTTTATGGGTGTAGATGTAAAATCAGTAAGCAGTCTAAGTGTTTTGGACCTGGTTCCTGGCTCGCAACCAATTCGATTAACCGTGTTTTCAAAAAACGCAATAGAAGAAATTAGTAAAATAAAATCTTCACACTTGGAGCTAATGGAGAAAAAAAGATGAATTCAGAGGAAGCTATCCAAATAGTACTGAAGCCGTATATTACAGAAAAGACTTTTGCACTAGTTGAAAAAGGAAGCAGAATATGTTTTATTGTAAAGGATACTGCAACAAAACCAAAAATCATGGAGGCAGTCAAAATACTTTACAACGAAGAGCCGATGACGGTAAATACTTGTAGATCAGTTTATGGCAAAAAGGCATTTGTCAAATTCCAGTCAGTAGATAAAGCAAGGGATCTTGCAACAAAGATAGGAATGCTATAATATGGTACGCTTTGAATCCCTTCGCATAATGGTGAGTTTGAATGGTTAAAGAATTCAAGTATCGTGGACTTTCAACAGTGGATCTTCAGAGTCAGTCACTGGAGAATCTATTCCATCTTTTACCGGCAAGAGCAAGAAGATCGCTTACAAGGGGCATAACTGACCAAAAACGAAAACTGCTTGAAGAAACAAAATTGGCAAAAGCAGGTAAACTAACAACACCAATAAAAACACACTTGCGAGATTTGATAATTTTACCATACATGATTGGAGTTACAATAAATATTTTTTCTGGAAAAGAATTTGTTCCCGTTATTATGAAGCCTGAAATGGTTGGTCATTATTTAGGCGAATATGTAATGACAAACAAAAGAGTAGTTCATGGAGCACCTGGTGTAGGAGCATCAAGGTCCAGCTTGTATGTTCCACTAAAGTGATTGATATGGCTGGATTCAAATACGCTTTCCAAAATTATGATAAAACAAAGCATGTTCGTTCATCNNGTTGCATTTAGACGATATCATAATGAAGTAGGTCACAAATCAGATACTGGAATGATGTCAGGACGATATCCACAAAAAGCTGCTGGAGAATTCATTAGATTGCTTGATAACCTGGAATCAAATGCAGAGTACCGCGGAATGGATTTGGATAGACTTAGAATAATTAATGCTACTGTTCACAAAGGAAGAAAAATTCAGAGATTTACTCCGCGTGCAATGGGAAGGGCATCTCCAAAAATTGATATACTAACACATGTTGAGCTGGTAGCTCAGGAGAGATGAATTGTCATCGGTAAAAAACGTAATAAATGACAGCTATAAGCTCATGTTACTCAACGATTATCTGAGAGTGGCAATCAAAGAATCTGGATTTTCCAGCGTAGACATACAAAAGACTCCGACAGGAACTCGTGTTGCACTTCATGTCACTAGACCTGGAATCGTAATAGGCAGAAAGGGTTCTGGCATACGTGATTTAACTAAAGCGCTGGAAAAAGATTTTGATCTAAAGAATCCACAAATCTCTGTAGTAGAAATCGAGAAACCAGAACTGGATCCAAACGTTATGTGTAATAGGATGTCACAACATCTTGCAAGAGGTACTGCATTTAGACGCGCTGTTATGTGGACTATGCAAACAATAATGAATGCTGGTGCAATGGGGGTTCAAATCACAATTTCAGGTAAACTCCGTGGCGAACGTTCAGCCTTTGAAAAACACAGTAAAGGAATCTTGCCACGAGCAGGACACCATGCTACCGTTGTAGTATCAGAAGACATTGTTCATGTAGATACTAAAATGGGACGTATTGGAGTAAGAATTAGAATAGCAAGAAAAGAAAATGATATTCCAGAATTTGAATTCAAGACTGCTACAAAAGAAATACCTCCGCCAAAGAAGGAAGTAGAAGTAGAGGAGGAAAAAGAAACTGTTGTTATTGAAGAAGTTCCAGAAGACCCAACAAAACCACGAACAGAAAGTGAATTAATTGAAAAAGAAGAAGAACACATCAAAGCTGTAGAAACATATGAAGAAATTGAAGAGGAATTAAAGTAATGACACGATTGAAGATGAAAACAGTAAGAGAATTTAATGAAACNNACGCGTCGAATCATCGAAAGGAACACTGAGAAAAGAAAATGGAAAGGTGCGTGCCCTAAGAAGAGACATTGCAAGAATATTAACAAGACTGGGAGAGATTAAAAAACAATGATTACCACTGGAAACATAACACTACATGAATTAATTGGACTCAGTACTGAGATCACACAATCTTCTAACACGCAATTAGTTGGGCGTAAAGGCAAAGTAGTGGATGAAACAAAATCTATGTTTGTTTTGAATACAGAAAAGGGAATCAAAAAATTCCCTAAAAATAACACAATTTGGAGATTTTCTCTTGTCAGTGATGAAATCACACTTGACGGAAACATGCTATCAAAAAGATCATACGAAAGAATAGGAGGAAAGGCATGACAAGAAACATAGGAATACCAGTTCAAACACCAACAACTGAATGTGCTGATCATCTTTGTCCTTTCCATGGAAAACTATCAGTCAGGGGTAAACTAATCGAGGGTAAAGTAGTCAGCTCTAAAGCACCAAAAATGATTGTAGTTCAACAAGAAGCTCCAAAATTCATAACCAAATTCAAAAGATATGCTCGCAGTCAAAGCAAGATTCATGCTTACAAGCCATCTTGCATTGATGTAAAAGAGGGAGATATTGTTCTTACTGCCGAATGTAGGCCTATCTCAAAGAGTGTTTCATTTGTAGTATTGGAGGTTGTGTCCTAATGGGAGCAACAAAGAGCCGTGCAGTTTCTGCAAAAGGAGTTCAAGAATTTCGACCATATGTCACAAGAGCCTTGCCACTTGGTGCTCAAGTAGTTTGTGCCGATAATACTGGCGCAAAAATATTGGAAATAATAATGGTACAAAAGACCAAGACTAGAGTTGCTAGATATCCATCAGCGGCTGTTGGGGATTTTGTTAATGTAGTTGTTAAAAAAGGCCCAGGTGAGCTTAGAAAACAGATCTATGGTGCAGTTATTGTTCGACAAAAATATGCAATAAAGCGACTAAATGGAGTTAGAGTTACGTTTGAAGACAATGCCGCGGTACTCGTTACTCCTGAAGGTGAAATCAAAGGTACTGAAATCAAAGGTCCAGTCGCGGCAGAAGCTTCAGAAAAATGGCCAAGAATAGCAAATCTTGCATCTATGGTGGTATGAAATGAAACCAACAATAGTTAGAAATCGACAGATATTTCAAGCGGCACATCACACCCGAAGCAAACAACTCGGTGCAACACTTTCAAAAGAACTACGAAAAAAATATGGAAGACGTAGTGCACGGGTGATTGAAGGGGACACTATACGAGTTTTGCGTGGTGAATTCAAGGGAATAGATGGCAAAGTAACCAAAACATCAACTAAAAAAAACAGTGTAGCAGTCGAAGGAATAAAACGTGAAAAATTGAAGGGAGGTAATGTTGACATTTACATACATACATCAAATGTAATGATAACTGGTTTGAATCTTAATGATAAATGGCGTCAAAATAAATTAGAAAAACAAAAGACAAAATTGTCAAAAGAAAAAGCTGTAGAGACACCAAAGGAAAAGCCACAAGAAAAACCTGTAAAAACGGTGGAGCCCGCTAAAGTAAAACCAACAAAAGAAACTACAAAAGTAAAACCAAAATCCTCTACAAAAGAAACAAAACAAACAAAAGCGGCAAAATCAGCCAAAAAGGAGAAAGAGTAATGGTTAGCATCGCAGGTAGCAAGAAACTGAAAAGACAAATGTCGCCCATCTTCTGGGGCATTACAAGAAAGGACGATCGATTCGTTGTAACTGTTAGACCAGGTGGGCATTCAAAACATGCTGCAATTCCAAGTGCTGTGTTTATTCGGGACACTCTAAAATTAGCAACTACTCTAAGAGAAGCAAAATCTGCTATTTATGGTGGAAAAATCAAAGTAGATGGCGTTATACGAAAATCACTTCATCATGGAATTGGTCTTATGGATGTAGTTGAACTTGATGGTTTATCTGACGTATACAGATTGGTACCAAAAAATTCAATGGTACTGCAACCAATTGTGATAAATTCTTCAGAAAAAACAAAGAAGATTGTTAAAGTAACAAGTAAGCTAACAATAAAAGGTTCAAAGACGCAACTTGGGTTTCATGATGGACGTTCTCTCATCTCTGATACTAAAGTAAACGTGGATGATTCATGTGTAATGCAGATACCAGAACAAAAAATTCTTGATGTGATTAAACTAGAAAAAGGATCTAGAGTCATAGTCACAAGTGGAATCAATGCAGGTCACATAGGAAAAGTTGATGAAATTAAAGAAGGTTCATTTGTTCTCCCAAGACGTGCTGCTGTAAACATTGGTGAAAGACAAATTGAAATTCCAACCGATCTTATTATGGCAGTAGGAAAAGATAAACCGGTAATACAAATAGAGTGATAACATGTCGCAAAAACTAGAAAACACAATGAAGAAAATTTCAATTGCCAAAGTTGTCTTAAATATGGGTGTTGGAAAATCTGGAGAACCAATAGAACAGGCAAAACTAGCTTTGGAACAGATCGCTGGACAAAAACCAAATTCACGCAATGCTAAAGCTACTCAAAGAGATTGGGGAGTTCATAAAGGCGAACCAATAGGTGTGGCTGTAACCCTGCGACGACAACCTGCAATTGAACTTATCAAAAGACTCTTTACTGCAAAAGGAAATCAGATGAAAGGATCATCATTTGACGATTTTGGAAATCTGTCATTTGGAATAAAAGAGCACATAGACATTCCTGGAGTAAAATATGATCCTCAAATTGGAATTTTGGGGCTAAATGTTTCAATCTCTTTGGAAAGACCAGGGTTTAACATTAGATTTAGAAGCAAACACAAAGCAAGCGTGGGTAATAATCATAGAATTACGAGTGAAGATGCAAAGGCATTTCTAACGAAAGAATTCGGAATAGAGGTAATGTAAATTGGTAAAAATTCGTGATTACAAAATAACAGGAAGAACAGTACATAAATTTGGTAAAGGTTCACGTTGGTGTAAGCGATGTGGAGATTACAATGCCGTGATTCAAAAGTATGATTTGGATCTGTGCCGACGCTGCTTTAGAGAAGTTGCTGTATCACTAGGATTTAGGAAGTTTAGATAAAAAATGCCATCAAATAATATCATTGCAAACTTATTTGTGACTTTATTCAATACGGAAGCCAGAAGGAAAGGCGAGTGCGTTGTATTGCCCTCATCAAAACTCGCTATGGAGGTGTTAAAAACCCTACAAAATCACAAATACATTGGAGAATTTGAACATGTTGACGATAAAAAAGGGGGCAAGTTCAAGATTCATCTTTTAGCAAAAATAACCAAATGCGGTGCCATCACACCACGATTCAAAGTCAAAAAAGACGAATATGTCAGTTGGGAGCAACAATATCTTCCGGCGTATTCTAGAGGCATGCTAATTGTGACTACGAATCAGGGAGTCATGTCTCATCACGAAGCAGTAAAGAAAAGATTGGGAGGATTATTGATAGGATATGTCTACTAAGCAAATTGAAATTCACGAAACAACAATACCTGTACCTGACAAAGTTAAGGTTGCTCTGACAAAAAGGATGCTATATGTAGAAGGTCAGCTTGGAAAAACAAGAAAAGACTTCAAAAAAATACCAGTAGATCTCAGCGTCGATGGTAAAAATGTTGTACTAAAATCAATTGGAAACAGAAAACATGACTATGCTATATTCAATACTGCGCAATCAATCATCAAATCTCTCATAGAAGGCGTTCAAAAAGGCTATACCTTTAAGATGAAAATTGTATATGCGCACTTTCCAATAACAATTAAAATAAAAGATGGAAATATTTTGGTTGAAAATTTCCAAGGCGAACGAGCCCCACGAGTATCAAAAATCCGAGGTGATACCAAAGTCGTTACAAAAGGAGATGATGTCATATTAACAGGTCCAGTGCTAACGGATGTTTCTCAAACAGCTGCAAGTTTACAACAAAATACCAAAGTCAAAAATAAAGATCACAGGGTATTTCTTGACGGAATTTATCTTTTCGAAAAAACTCCCGGTATAGAAAAATAATTTTAGCAAAAGATTAAATCCGAATGTACTAGGAACAAAGTCTGTTGCCGCCCTAGCTCAGCGTGGTAGAGCAGCTGACTGTTAATCAGCTGGTCGTCAGTTCAAGTCTGACGGGCGGCGCCTTTGATATTTCTAAATTCGAATTTTGAAATATATTATTTTATTTATGGCAAATCAGATCGATATATTTCACATGTTTAATGTAATATATTTCAAAACCCGAAATTTGAAAGATTATTCATGATCACATTTCTGTTCATACTATTAGACTAGCTAGATCTAATACTGATCGCTACATTATGACTTATGCAGGAGGTTCGCATTGGCCAGAATACGACGTGCCAATAGATATTGCGTCGATTGTGGGGGAAGATTAGTGTATTACCCCCGCCTTTCCAATCCAAAAGCTCCAAACGAATACAGGGTTTTGGTTTATGCGTGTCCAGACTGTACTAAAGATTTTGATAAACCAAAGATGTTTTCAATTAGACGAAATGTTGTTGAAGAGCCAATTGAAACTGTAGAAATAGAGATAGTTAAGGCAAGAGAAAAGATTCCTTCATAAAAGCTCAACCCCTGATAATTTTCTATAATTTACGCATAAAGTCATTTTTTCAGAAAATCGATTTTTGGAGGGGGGTTTAACGTTCGTGCGTGTGTATGCGAGCCAATGGGTAAAACACCCCCATTACCTAGTTAAAGATACCAAAAGAATTCTTGTTACGAATAAAAGCTAAACCCTATAAAAAATAGATTTTGTGGTCTTTGTTAAACCACAGGATTTACACAGACTCTATCATTTTCAAGTGACAGTGTAAATGCTAAGGCCCCTTCTGATATTACGCCTGTTTGACCTGGCGGAATATTATTGATTGTTAAGACACTACCGTCAACACTTACCCTTCCAATTTGATGTTTGGTAAGGGAACCAACTGCCAGACCACTCGTACAATCACCTGTTGCTTCAAGTTGTACAAGATGAGTGTGAAAATCACCAGCTTCCTTTTGTCCTACGCTGTCAACTGCGACGGGATGGCTTGTCGCTACAAGGACACCTTTATCAGTGAACCATGCATATCCAAAATTTTCATCCGTGTCGGTAGGAATGTCTGCACTTACAGTTACGGTGGTAGTATAAACACCCTGTTTAGAAACTGACGAGTCTACTACTGCTAGATGACCTGAGGCAAATGCAGCACCAAACATTGAAACTGCAAAAACTGCAACCATTGATGCCGCTAAGATTATTTTTGTTGTCATTAAAAGGCGTATGGTTTGAAATATTTATAAACCTGGTCTGCCATTTTTGGAAAACAAATTTTAAAACTGCAATTTTTACAGAAAATAATCTGTTGTATACCACATTTTACATTCACACTTTTATGATTAATTTTTTCCAAAAATGGAATTTTATCAGCATCTTTCTTATGATTGAACTATCCTGAATTTTTTCTTAATTATGTTCTCTCGGTTAATTAAGAAAAATTAATTCTTTAATTGTTTGTTTAAAATAGAAGACTCTGAAATTTGTGCCTCAACATCAAAACTTGCAAGGTCTAAATTTTCACTTGGCATATCTGTTTTCAATCTCTCAATATCGCTAGATTTTGTAGTTTTAAATTCGGGCAAATGTTTCACTTTGAATACTGCGTCAGCTTGTATTGCAGTTGCAACTGAAATTATAGAAAGCAAAAATACACTAGTAAACGAAATGCCCAAAATGGTTTTTGAATTCATTGAGGAATTTAGATCTTTAAAATATTTAATATCCATCTCCCAAGAATGGAAATGATACAAAATTTTTGCTATCTTGTTTTTCTTAGAAATGAATCCAGGACAAACTAATGTAAAACTAAACAAACTGTGGGGTGTGTGGGAAATAANNTGAATCTATCATATCTGACTATGTGTGGTGACCTTTTCACGGTCCCGTAAAGAGATACACAAAAGCCAATAGCGCTAACTAATAGTGAGCCATATTGAGCATATCTTATCTGATCACACATTTGAAGTAGGTTCATGTCTAGGCTGTTCACATCTATTGCCGATTCACATGCCTGTAGGTAGTTTCTCAGCAGTGAATATTCTGCCATGCCAATGACTACAATAATCATGCCACTGACGAGGATTAAACCTCGCATATGCTTTAAAATAAGTGGATGGAGAATATGGGAATGAATGTGTAATTTGGAAATACTCACTAGTGAGTCACATTTAATCCTAAATTCAAAGAAATTCATGACAGTTCCATGAGGGAAAAAATCTGCTGGGTCTATATTGTGGAAATAACAGTTGGTTACAAAAAACTGTTAGACCCAAGCAGTTAATGATATTAGTATCATTAGCGATATTACATCTAGTCTGTTCACTTGCAAAAAGACATGAGACATTACACATTTTTGAAAATGAAATATGTGATTTTTTCAATAAATTCAATTAATATCCAGTAATTCACATTAAATACCATAAATATAATGTCTAATCGTGGATAATTTCGATCTCAATCTAAAAAGTAAGGAGACACCTACTGATGCGCAGCTAAAAAAACTACAAGAGTACTTTAACGAAATGCCGATAGGTGAAATTCTGACAGGTTTACACTTTGCAAAAAACAGATGGACTGCAAAGGATGCAGGTGTACTAAAAGTAGGACGTAAAAGTATAATCAATAGAGAAGTTCATGCCGTGACATCTGAACAAGCTCAATGGCGATTAAAAAACTGGAAAATGATGATTTCAAATTATAGAAAACGTGGATACAGTTATCCGACTATATCTAGAATTAAAAAAATTCTTCAAGAAATTAGTAATAAAAAATCTAAGTAGTTGCTTCTACACTCTTTGGTGTTGGAAGATTTGTAGGCAGATCTGGAATGGTTGTACGTACATGGCCTTCTAGTATTGACTGTGCTTCTTCCAGTATTGCCGTAGTGTCTGCGCTTCCAGTCTCTATTGCAATATTCTCATGTCCATTAACCGATGCACCTGTCATGATATCACCAAGTATGGCTGATAAATCTTGCATAGATGAATTTGCTTCTGGCATGAGGTTGCCAAGTCCAGCTCCTAATCCCTTGATTATAGACATGCATGGGCTTAATGTAACCACTACGTCTCCTAATTCTGAAATAGTGTTTAATCTAATTTGGATCTGTTCCATCGCAAGCTTTGCGCTTGTCACCATCTTGTTCATCTTTCTAATCTCATGTAATTCAGTAGCATATGCATTAGAATATTGTTTATCTTGAGTTCTTACTGCCTCAACAACTTTTTTGAAAATAAATTCATCTTTTTCTTTTAATTTTTTTGAAATTGAATCAAGCTTTACTATTTGTAATTGAAGCCTTTTTTGTGCTTCATCGATTTTTGGTTTAAGTGGAGTATCTGGTCTTACCTTATCGATTACTTTTTGTGATATGCTCTCCTTGTGTTGGTTCCACTTGTTTACAAAAGTCATAATTGTGTATCTAGGTCGAATTGATAATTTGGGTTTTAACCTGTCATGTGCCACGATTATGTGTAACTGTAGTTACAACCATGTGTGGTTACACACAAAGCTGTTTAGGAATTTACAAATAATGTTTCTAATTTCGAATTGTGAAATATTATGTATGGATTCTTTTAACCAAAGGTGAAGGTATAGATTTCAAAACCTGGCTTTGCAATTATGGTTAATGTATGAGTGNNTTATCTTGCCATTTTCTGAAACAAGTTTCATTCTGTCGCCAAAATTTTGCCATTGACCTTCAAGGTAAAAATAATCGCGAGCTAATTTTTCCGGTAAAGAATATGTTACGATCTGATCTGGGTGGAATCCCTCTGAATTTCCAAGTTGATTTCTGCCAAATGCAAAATTGTATCCAAAATAAAGCTCTGGAGTCTGGGATGCAGTAAATTGGTGTTCTTCTAAATCCACTAGTGTTTCAGCTGACGCAGTATTCAAACCAAGAAGTTGATTTCTTTCTTGCAAAAGCTCTTGAATTATTTTTTCAGTCTCTGCATATCCTCCTTCACCGATATGATCATATCTGATGTATCCTTCAGAGTCTGTAATGTATTTTCTTGGCCAGTATCTGTTTTCAAATGCTTTCCATGTTTCCATATCATTGTCCTGTAACACAGGGTATGATATGTTGTATTGTTTTACTGCAGTTTGTACGTTGTCCAAATCTTTTTCAAATTCAAATTCTGGAGAATGAATTCCAATTATTAATAATCCCTGGTCAACGTATTTTGTGTTCCATGCAGTGATGTAAGGTAAAGTCCTGATGCAATTAATGCAACTATACGTCCAAAAGTCATAAAGTATGACCTTGTCTTTCATGGCTTCCTTAATCTCTTCTGGAGTTGTATTGATATATCCTGATATGCCTACTAATTCAGGTGCCTTTTTGAATCTACTTTTGTCAATTTTTTGTATTTTTGTAGTTTCTTTACTCTGTGTCTGGACGTTCTCATCCGGTTGATTTTGTGTTTTCTCCATTTGTGGCTCTAATGAAGAAAAATATGCACTAATTCCACCTATTGCAACTATTAGTATTATTCCCATTACAAGTGCTGTTTTTAATTCAGTTTTCATTTTTTCATCCTTGTAATAACAAATTATTTAAAAACGGAAAACTAGCTATCGCTGCTAACTGATTAGTATATACTAACACTCCTAAAATTATAATAAATAAACCCATGATTATTGAATAATATTTTAGATGCTTACTTAGTCCTCTAATTATTCTTGTAAATCTTGAAAAGAATATTCCCATTAAGATAAATGGAATTCCAAGTCCAAATGAATAGGAAAGTAACAAAGTAAACGATTGCCCTGGTGATGTTGCAGCTAAAGTAAGAATACTTCCTAGTATTGGACCTATACAAGGTGTCCATCCTGCTGCAAAAGCTAATCCGAAAAGAAATGATAAAGGATAGCTGGATTTGGTGCGATTTGGAAAGAATTTTTTTTCAAAATTTAGTTTACGTATTTTGGTTGACAATAACATAAAGGCGCCAAAACCAATTATGACAACACCACCTACCTGATTAAATCCAGAAATCAGATTTACTGCAGAGCTTGATAAGACACTGTTTAGAATTACTCCAAACACTGAAAAGACAACAGAAAATCCAAGAACAAAAAAGACTGTGTTTAGTACTATGTTTAACCTATTTGAAACAAGGTTTACAGTTCCATTAGTTCTTTGAAGTTCTGTTATTGTAGTCCCAGATAGATATGCAAGAAAAGCAGGTATCATGGGCAGTATGCAAGGTGCTAAAAATGAACCTAAACCGGCTATGGCTGCGATTACTATGGATATTTCTGGCATTAACTTGAATTGACTCTTTTTTTATTAATACATTGTTCCAAATCTACTCCAAATCAAAGATCAATTTTTATCCTTGATGTATTGACCAAATTTTATGAATAAAAGAATTATATTTGTTGGATTGGTCTTAGGTGCGATAATTACTGCAGCTATGATTCTAAATTACATTTCACGTATGGCTCATGTCTAGAAAATTTTAAATTTCCGGCCTGCCTGTTCCAATACATCCAGTGATCTTTCAATATGATTCTTTGATAGCCATGCAGTAATGGAAATTCTTACTCTTGCTTTATTCATCTTAACTGTAGGATATCTAATTGGTTGTGCAAAAATTCCATTATCGAAAAGATATCTTCCAAAATCTAGTGCCGTTTTTTCATTTCCTATTATAATTGGGATGATCTGACTTGATGAATTAATCTCATATCCTAAAGATCTTAAACCCGAATGCATAAGCTGAATATTTTTCCAAAGCTTTTTTCTTTGTTGTTCTCTATTTGAAGTAAATCGATCTAGTGCAAGTTCAACAAAAATATTTGGTAACGCTGAAGTGTAAATAAAAGATTTTGATTTATTTATCAAAAATTCAATTACTTTATTTTTTGAAGCAACGTATCCACCAAATGCTCCAAGTCCTTTACTCAAACTACTNNACAAAATCTCCATGCGCATCATCCAATGTCAGTATGGCATTATTTTTGGAGGCAATTTGCGAGATTTCTTTTAAATTTGCAAAATCTCCATCCATGCTAAAAACTCCCTCTGTTACTATGAACTTACGATGCGCTTTTTGACTGATCTTTCTCTCAAGATCTATCATATCGTTATGTTTGTAGATTGTAATTTTTGCACCTGATAATCTACAAGCTTCAATTATGCTTACATGGTTTAATTCATCACTAAGAATGTGATCGCCCATTTGTGAAAGTGTAGATATTGTGCCTAAATTTGTCATGTACCCTGTAGGAAAAATCAACGAAGATTCTTGAGATTTGTGAATAGCAAGTTTTTCTTCTAATATTTTAAATGATGGAACATTTCCTGCTATCAATCTTGAGCTTGATTGTAATTGTTTATTTAAAATATGATTAGTAACTAGTCCAAGATAATCATTTGAGCAGAGATTGATCAGTTTTCTACGTTTGAATATGAAGTATGGGCCTTCATTACTACCATGTAGTAATGTTCGATATAGATTCCGATCTTTTAATTTTTTAAGACTGGAATTTACAAAATCAAATTTATGTTTCAAGGCCTATTTGTGATATCATTTGAAAATCGTCTTTTGGAGTGTTGCCACCAATTGTCAAGTATCCTCCAGTAATAATCCCATTTGCACCACCAAGAAGTACCTTTTCCTGATCATTTGCAAGATGGATCTCGCGACCACCTGCTATCTTAAGTATAGTCTTTGGCATCAAAAATCTATACACTGCAATTGTGCGAAGTATCTCTCCAAGCGATACTTTTTGTTGAGATTCAAGCGGTGTTCCTTTTTGTGGTACTAGTATGTTTATTGGACATTCTTCTGGAGCCAATTCTGATAGGTCGAGACCTAACTCTAATCTTTGTATTCTTGATTCTCCCATGCCTATAATTCCGCCGCAACAAAGCTCGAGCCCGTTTTTTTTCACAATTTTGGCCGTATCAATTCTGTCTTGATATGTGTGTGTAGTGCAAATATTAGCAAAGAAACTTCTTGCCGCTTCTAAGTTATGATTATATCTTTTTACTCCAAGATTTTTAAGACGAATTGCCATTTTTTCTGTGATAAACCCAAGAGAACAATTCACTTCTATGCCAACCATGTCGTTAACTTTTTGAACAATGTCACAGATTTGATCAAAATCATGTTCTGATGGACCACGCCATGCACATACTAAACAGAAACTTTTGACGCCATCTTTTTTTGCTTTTTTAGCATTATCTATTATGATTTCCGACGGTAATAGTTTGTAAGTATCAATTTCTGATTTGTAAAATCCAGATTGGGAACAAAATGAACAGTCTTCGGAACAATTCCCTTTTTTTGCGTTAATCAGTGTTTCAACATCGACTAAATCACCATTAAATTTTCTTGTTATTTCATTTGCTGCACTTGAAAGATGTTCTAGATTCTCATCTGAAACATTAATGAGGAATCCGGCCTCTTCATAGGAAATCTCCTGACCTGAGAGAATTTTTTCTTTACATCTAGTTATAAATTCTAATTCTGAGCTCATAAGATGTTCTTTTTCATAATGTACTAATTAAGATTGTCTTGATTGTAAACCAATACAACTCATAGGGTTTACAATTTTTACGTGTGGTCTGGTGATTTTTCTAGTTTATCATGGTAGGACAAATGTGTCCTCTCTCAAGTTCATATCTCATTCCGCATTTATTACATGTCACAAACCTTGATGATTCTTTTCCACAACTGTGAATTTCATTTATTTGTAATATTTTTTTACAAATTGGACACTGACGGATCTGTGGCATGATAATCTGATTCATTTCGTAATATAAAAAAATATTAGTAGTGATCCCCGACAAAAACGATTGATACGTTATGCTTAATTATTACTATTATGAAGACTGCACATGGCGTCTAAAAAACGATCAAAACGATCTAAAAGATCAAAGCGAAGAGCTACTCCAGCGCCAACTCGTAAACAAATGATTACTGTTCACGCCGCCCTTAACAGTGCAAAAAGAGAACGCGATATGGCAAGAAGAGAAGGAAGGCGTTTGAAGAACTCGTTAGTTGTAAGAAACAGAATAATCAGAGAGATGGGCGTAAAACTCAGAAGAGCGCGAAGGAGATAATCAGATTACCTTCGTGACTTTTTTTATCGTATCTATGGTACCGTCAAGTAAGAAGTCTAATTCATTTTTCGAAATTGCAAGTGGTGGCACAAGCATTACAATGTTGTCAAGAGTACGGAGGTATAACTTGTGTTTTTTTGCTTCAACAAAAATTTTCTTATAAATTGATTTATCTGATTTAACTGCGATCTTTTTCTTTTTGTCACTTACAAGCTCAATTCCCATAAGCATGCCTTTATGTCTGACATCACCTACAAGATTCAATTCGTTAATTTCTGAAATTCGTGATTCGAATTGCTTGGCACTAGTTTGAATTTTAGAAATTAGTTTGTTTTTCTTATACATTCCAAGGTTAGTTAATGCTGTTGCGCATGCAAGGGGATTGCCTGTAAACGTGTGACCATGAAAGAAATGCCTCATCTCACTGTAATTGCCAAGAAATGATTCGTAAACTCTCTTATTAGTTAGAGTGACTGCAAGTGGCAAATATCCCCCTGTAAGCATTTTTCCATATGTTACAATATCTGGTCTGCTATTTTGTGCTTGATATTCTATAAATGAGCCTAACCTGCCAAATCCAGTTGCAACCTCATCTAATACAAATAATACGTTGTATTTTTTGCACAATTGACTGATTTTTTTCTGAAAGTTTTGTGGATAAATCACAACTCCTCCTGCTACCTGTGCACCGCTTTCCATAAAAAAAGCTGCAATATCATTATTTTTTGAAAATATGTTTTCTATTTTATTAATACAAAAATCCTGATATTCTTTGAAAGTAAAACCTTTTGGTATCCTGTATTTTTCTGGAGTTGGTGTTCTAATTACTGGGAAAAGTAATTTTTTAAATCTTGAAAAAAATAGTGGAACATAACCAAGAGACATGGATCCAACCGTATCACCATGATACCCATTTTGTAACGAGACGATTTTTGTTTTATTTTTTACTCCGATGTTTTGCCAATATTGTAATGCCATCTTTACGGCAACTTCCATGGCCGTGGAACCATTGTCAGAATAAAATACCTTATTCATTCCAGGAGATATTTTGACAAGCTTTTCAGCAAGTGACTCTGCCTGATCATTTGTAAGGTTAAACAAAGATGAGTGTTGTAATTTTTTTGCCTGCCTTATCATGGCATTTACAAGTTCTTTTTTAGAATGTCCCCAGACATTACACCACATGCTTGCAACTCCATCAAGCAGTCTGTTGCCTTTTGCATCAATAAGCCACATTCCATCCCCTTTTGTTATTATGTCAAACTCTTTCCACTCTCTCATCTGTGTGTAAGGATGCCATACGTATTTTTTGGAATTCATTTAGTGCAACTCTGGCTTTGGCATTAATAATGGTACGGTGAACTCTTAAGGAATGTTTTGTAAAGGATATTGACCATGAAAGCGTATTTCATAACTGGCACTGATACTGGAGTAGGAAAAACTGTAATCACTGCAGGCCTTGCTGGCTCAATGAGAAAACTTGGTGTTAATGTAGGCGTAATGAAACCTATTGCTACAGGCATTACACAAAAAACAGGATTCAAATCATTGGATGTTGGTATTATTGTGGAAGCTTCTAGAACAAAAGATTCAGAAGATTTGATAAATCCTGTATTTCTACCAATTCCGACTTCCCCATATGACGCAACAAAACTTTTGTCATTGCCTGTAGATATGCCACTGATCCTTACAACATTTACAAAATTATTATCTATTCATGACGTATTGTTAGTAGAAGGAATAGGGGGGATAATGACACCTATTACAAAAAATTTCTTTGTTGTTGATATGATAAAGGCAATGGATATTGAAACAATTATTGTAACAAGGGCAACTCTTGGAACATTGAATCACACTGTGATGACATATCAATTATGCAAAGATTTCGGTATCAAAGTAAAAGGACTTGTCATAAACAATTTTGATGAAAAAGGCTCAGCTGTAGAAAAAAATGCACCTATCACATTACACGAGATTACTGGTTTGGATATTTTGGGAGTGGTGCCCTTCATAAAGGATTACAACAAAATTGATGCAATGATTGAGATGGTAGGCAAAAAAGTCGACGTTGAGTCACTCATATCCTAAAAAGCTTAAGTTTTGACTGCTTTTTATTGGTAAGGAAACCAATTATGTCGTTAATTATATTCGAGAAAGGAAAATCTCCTATATTGTTGACGGTGTATATTCTGATTCCTATATCTATCCAATCTTCTAAAACAAACCATATGTTTTCTTTAATTGGTTGAATCTTGACAATCTCTTCTAATCTGTTTTTTATTGTAGGAAGATCATTTGTTTTTGGAAATGATATGATCAATGCATCTTGTGGAATTGTGTTTAGGGTTTTAATATCCGGTATCGCGATATCCACATAAACACTATTGGAAGTAATTTTTCGCTGACTTGGAATCAGTGCAGTGGTTAAAAGATAATGAATCAACCCTTCTACAAATATTCCTAGGGCCTCTGATTTGTTCTCAGCCAGTTTATCAAGTTGGTCTTCACATTCTTGATATATGACTCTTATGACTTCGGGGCTTTTGCCCTGTGCAATATCTGAAACAAGATACTTGCTATGCTTATCGATAGAAGTGTAAAGAATTTCCTTTATTTCCAACTGTGCAAAATATGTTATATCCTGTATTTCTTCTTTGCAAATTTGGATAACCCGATTTTTTTCATCTCTTCAGATTCTTTAATTACAGAATGATGCTGTTTTTCTTTATGCTTTTTTAGTTTTTTCTGGAGTTCTGGAAACTCATTAGCAAGTATCTTTAATGCATACAAGGCAGCATTAGCTGCCTTGTTTACTCCCACAGTTACAACGGGAGAACCAGTAGGCATTTCAGATATGGATAGAAGCGAATCCAGCCCTCCAAATGCTGAAAATTTGAACCGATCCGAACTTCCTGATTTATCATTGTATACCATTATGGGTACTCCTATTACTGGAATTACTGTGTGAGAGGAAATCATTCCTGGAAGATGAGCAGAACCTCCAGCGCCTGCTATTATCACTTTGAATCCGCTTTTTTCTGCATGTTTTGCATAATCTAAAAGCCTAGTTGGCGTTCTGTGAGCAGAAATGATTTGATCCTCATGTTTCACTCCAAACTCACCAAGAATCTCTGCAGCACTATGCATTATTTTACTATCTGAGCTTGAACCCATGATAATTCCGATCAGTGATTTTTTTGAATAACTCATAAGATCAAACGGGACTGAATTTTATTAAACTTTTAACTTCTTCAACTTTTTTGAGAAGCATATTAGTATCTTTTGTATCCTTTACATCTACTACGTTGAAATGTCCCATTTTTCTTTGGGGTTTTACTTCATCTTTTTGATACATCTTTAGATAAACTCCGTTGTTTTGCTCGATTGTTAATGGTTTGTATTTTCCTTGAAATTCTTGCGGCCCTAAGATATTGCACATTACAGTATGATGTAAAAGATCAGTATTACCAAGCTCTAATCCTAGAATTGCTCTCAGGTGCTGTTCAAACTGAGATGTTGAACTGGATTGCAAAGTATGATGCCCAGAATTATGTACTCGTGGAGCTATTTCATTAATGAGAACTCGATCGTCTTTTGTTACAAACATTTCAATGCCAAATACTCCTGCACCATGGAATACTTCCATTGTTTTTTTGGCAATGTTTTCGGCCTCTTCTGAAATTTTTTTATTAACTCTAGCAGGTGCAATTGTTAGTTTTAGAATATTTTCTTCATGAATGTTTTCTACTAGAGGATAGGTTGCAATTTGTCCGTTTGTGTTTCTTGCAGCGATTACTGACACTTCCATTTCAAAATCAACTACTTTTTCAAGCATCATTGGTCTCCCACTAAATTGTTCGTATGCTTGTGTTATCTCTTCTGGATTTTCTATCCTAAAATTGCCTCTTCCATCATAAGCGTCTCTTCTAGCCTTTAGCATTACAGGATATCCAAAGGACTTGATCTTTTCCTTGGCGTCTTCAAACGAATTAATCTCCACAAAATCCGGTACTGGTAAACCGTTTTCACGTAAGAATTTCTTCTGCATGTACTTGTCTTGAATAATCCTCAGAGTAGAAGGAGCCGGATTTATTGTCATCCCAGAATTTATCGACTCTAAAACCTCACTATCTCCGGATTCTATCTCATATGTTATGATGTCTGACTGCAATGACAATTCTACAATGGCATTTTTATCTTTAAAATCTCCAACAATTTGTCTTGCACCAACTTTTGAGGCAGGACAATTTTTTGTTGGGTCTAATACAATCACATCAGAAATATGCTCATTCATTTTTTTTGCTGCTTCTGTAAGCATCATTCCAAGCTGTCCACCGCCTATTATCCCAAGAATCTTTGTCAATGTAAGATCTATCTTTTCATGTCTTAAAATTGTTAACTATGAGTTGTTTTTCTATCATCTTTTTTACTCTGAAATTTTTATTTACAAAATTGTACCAGAAATGGAAACAATTGTTTGACAAATATTTTTTCCTGAAAAAATAATTCCGAAGATGGAAACAGTTACATGAAGATTGTTACTATTCTTTAAATAGACTTTTGTAAGATATGGTTGCGTGATAGAATCTTCGATTAAAGTAAGAACTGGAATTCCAGGACTTGATTCAATATTATCTGGAGGATTCAGGGAAGGAAAAACAATCGTATTGTCAGGTCCTCCTGGTAGTGGAAAGACAACATTTGGAATGCAGTATCTTTATGTTGGCGCGAAAGATTTTGATGAACCGGTAGTATATGTCACATTAGCTGAAAGTCCACGTGAAATAAAAAATGATTTTAAAATGTATGGTTGGGATATTCAAAAACTCATTGATGATGGAAAAATGTTAATTATTGATGCTAGGCCTTTTAAAATGGAAGAAGGCTTTGTAGAACTAGACGATTCGCTTTACAGAGGAGAAACACTTCCATTTATGCACTTGACGCAACTAATCGTAAGCAGCATAAAACGAATAGGCGCAAAGCGCCTTGTTGTAGATTCTCTTACTGTCCTTGCAATGCAATATGCAAACAAATTCTATGTGAGGCAAGGACTGCAGGGAATGCTCCAAGCTTTAGAAGACAGACACTGTACATCAATCCTGATATCAGAAAGCAATTCAACTGAGAGAATTCCAACAGAGTGGTATGTTGCTTCTGGAATTATTTTGCTCAACCATTCACAAAGAGAAAATGCTATGGAAAGAACATTGCAGGTTCTTAAAATGAGAGGAGTTCGCCACAGCGAACAAATCTATCCTATAAAACTTAGTGACACAGGATTACAACTAGTGCATCCAAAGCTGACGCCCTAGTTTATGGATGAATGCCTTTAGATTTAGACCAAACCGAATTAAACAACAGTCTCATTGATTGAACCATTGCAATAGAGTTAGTCCACATTGCCATCGAGTTTTGCGCAGGTTGGCTTGCGTTTTTCATAAAGAATAACACTGCGTCACCCATGACCATAAAACAAATGTCTTCCTTAATATCGACTGGCATTAATTTTATATCTGTTTTATCGGCTTCATCGAAAATGTAAAGAGTTTTTTCAGAACATGAGGTGAGTATTTTAACATCAGCTTTGGAATCATTTAAAGGTGACAAGAAATCTGAATGGTAAAATCTTAGAAAGTCTTTTTCAGAACCTAGAACAAGGATTTCTTCTGCTGATTTGGTAATCATATCTTGGATCTTACTATTAATTTGATTTGCACCCTGTAGCATCTGGAACTTTTCTTCCTTTGTTTCTATAGGGCCTGTGTTAAAATCTGGAATGCCATTCCATAACTCAACTATGTCTTTTTCTTGTTTTTCTAGCGACTTCACTCTCTCTTTTTCTGCGTTTACAAGTACCCAAACGGCTTTATCTAATGGCAAAGCTGAAAATCTTATTGGATGTTGGAATGTGGCAGAAACTATACCCTTATTTTGTAAGGTAGTAAGCAGATGATAAGTTTCAGTTCTTGGTATTTTTAATGCTCTACATGCTTCCGGAGCAGTCTTAGACCCGTATTTTCCTAAATATATGTAGACCTTTGACTGGTTTGCAGTAAGGCCAAATTTTGATAATTCATCTTTTAATTTCTCCAAAGATACTCTGTAATCATACATTCCAGAATCTGGAGTCGAATCAAACGCTGTCATTCCTACTTGTTCTTGGTTCATTCTATTTCCCGTGTAGTTGGTAGAATTGTTGGTGGGATATATTGTGCGCGAGTTAACTAGTTTTGATCGATCTGATCGTTTATGTGATCGAGTGATGTTAGTTTCTTCAATTTCAGTGCCTATTTCTTGTGGATCATCTAATTTTTTTGAGGGAATTTTATCAGATTTTGATTGTTCCATCTCATTGAGCACCTTCATTAATGATCGAAAAATGAGAGAATTGGGTATTGGATGAGGTGAATTTTAATGATGATGACTCAAGTGGCAATTCGTACCTGAAAATATCAGCACGCTTGATCCCGGTTTCCAGACTTGTTAAAGAAAGGCCAACTATCCGTTCTTTGATCTTTTGTGTATTGGCAACCATTGACTTCATTTCTTCTGAATCTTTGGAATTTTTCCCTATCAATCCACTCCCATTACGGATGGAATCCCTATTCATGTCAATCAAGTTTGATTTTTTTTCTTGCCTTTTTTTCATTTTTTGATAATCTCCTACTAGTTGTTCATTAAACTCTACAAAATCTGAGGATTTAGAAGCATTATCTACTCTGAGCTTCAAACCCATTATTTCTGAGCAAGCCTTTGTCTCCTTTTTTAAGTCTGTAAGATGATAGTCTCTCCTTGACTCGAATCCGTCAATTATACAGACTTCACATGTTTTTCTGTTCTGCATTAACTTTCAACTCTTTCCATACGTCTTGAACTATCTGTCATTGCATTCTCATCAACATTTGCATGTGATACTTGCTTTAGTTTTGCAGCAGCGCTTTTCAAGAAAGAAATTCGTCTATTTTTGTATGTTCTATCAGCACTTGCCATGCTTATCAATGCAGGAGTGCCATATCTTATGATATTTGTTACCTCTTCTAATGAAAATTGATCTAGTTTCTTTGTCTCGGATTTGAAGTTTGGTCTTATAAGTACGATATCAAGTGACGGAGTAAGTACAGCTCTTGAACCTGGTGGGAGATTCAAAAGTTCTGGATACAAATCGACCGAAAAACCAAGAAAACTTGTTATTACTTTTAAAGAATTGTATAATTCATCTATTACGTTAACCTTTTCCTTATCTAACTCATATACTTGGACTGCCTCGTCTATCAGGGTTTCCAAGGTCTTTATGACTTCGCCTAGATCTCCATCTATGTCTGTATCATCAGATGACATATAGGTCAAAAGGGTGTTTTTAATATAAAGAAGTTGTGTATGTAAAAAGAAAAAATTACACCATAATTGACAGTTATTTGCCTACGATGGCTCTGAGAAAGATTTCACTAAAAATTATCTATAATAAAAACAATATCTCCAAAAAGAAGTTGCACTACAAATCCTGCAGTTATGTAAAGTATGTACGGCATTCCTGGGGTAACCCATGTATCCAATTTATCACAAAACTCGGTATTTTCAGCGTGATGGAAAGAAAAATCNNATTAGGTTTCGAAACAAATTCAAAAAAATTGGCGCGATAGAAATTATTATAGCATTTGTTAAAGTGGTTAATGGAGTAACTGTATTCTCTGACAAACTGAGTTGCGGTGCAAGCGCTGCTAAAACTATTAATCCTAGTGCATCTGCTCCTCCAAAAATTCCGACCCTCCAGATCAGAAGTGCTACAGGTGCAACAATTAATGAAATACCGATGTTTATTACAGAATTAGTTATGTTTGGTTCAAAGAAAATTAATACAATAGAAATTGCTCCAAAAACAATCCATAAAATATCATTAATTTCTCGTTTCCAGATGTCAATAGTTGTTGCTATTGACAACATTGCCAAAGCAGATAATATTCGAATATTGTAAATATCAAAAATAAATTCAAACATTAATGTACATACTCCTTATCTATTTTAGATGCAATCTATCTATTAATACAAGTAAAACCATATTTATCCTCGAGTTAAGAAATATCATGCCATTTTGTCCCGATTGTGGATATAAGATGTTGTCAACAGACAAATATTGCTATAACTGTGGAAAACAGGTTTTTAATGAATTCTCATCATTGTTTGAGAAAACCAGCTTGAAAACAAGTTCAACAAGTACTATTAAGATTAATGATATACAGGGACCTAAAATTGAGCCATCTCCAGGTTCATCTGTCTCAGAACAACAGGACAAAGAAAATAATTATTCTAAAACCGAATCTGAAATTTTGAGTTTGCCTTATTCTTGGACCATGAATAATATTGAAATAACACTTCTTGGCCTTGGTCGGGTCGAGGGTTATGAGCGTAACAATCCTTTAGACAGTAAAAAACAATTTGAAGTCATAATAAAATTCAGGAATCTATTGAAAACAAGTAATAAAATTACTGGTGGTTTTCTTGGATTTGACAAATTAAATCTTAAAACAGATGTAGGAAACATCTGGGACTTGAAATCCAGCATTGAAAATTTGACTCTTACTGGATCTTTAGATCCAGAAGAGGAGTTTATCAGAAATGAATCTGTTTTTGAAATAAGAGAAAAAGAACTTCCAGAACATCTCTTAGCTGAAATATTTGGTAAAAAATATGTATTTGCTATCAAACTTATTACAAATCGAAAAAACGAAGAAAACACTGAAAAGTATCAACTCAGATGATTTTACGGTTATTTTTTATCAATGACTCATGATTTATTTTTAGAATAATGCTGGCGTTTTTTNNGTCGACAGCATTATGCTGATAAAAGTACCAATAATCATTACATCTGTTTCTATACTGTTATTGGTAATTTATGGAGCTGATGCTGCAATTGGAGGTAGCACTGGTCAGGGCTTTTTACCATTTGATCACAAAATCAGAGGTGTAGCTTTAGGCATACCATCTGTGGTACTTCCAATAATAGCATATTTTATCTCAAAGGGAGTTTCTTCTAAACCACTTGGCGTTTTAATTATTATAAGCGGACTTTTGACAGTAGTTGGTTCTGTTGCATTTCTTGCAACACAAACCTCTGTTACTGAATCTGACAAAAATAGAATGGCAGAATTTGGTCCAGTAATCGCAGTGGGAATTTTTATAATCGCACTTGGTGTAATAAAAATCAAAAAATCCTTCAAAAGCCGCTCTGTTTCATAATATGATGTTTTGCGCGAAATGCAAAAAAGAGGTAAACAAAACACATTCATGTGATCATAGTGATGATCAAGAATTCTGTGTGTCATGTTACACTGAACTTCATTATTATATGACAGAAAATGGTTAGAATATGCCAATAGATGGATTTGTACAGTGGGTTATTTCATTAGTTTCAGATTATTTGTATGTAGGAATTTTTATTGCTGCCTTGATAGAAACAATATTTCCACCAATTCCAAGTGAGGTAATATTTCCATTGGCAGGATACATAGTATCGCAGAATAACATGTCGTTTTTTCATGTAATAGGTCTTGGAATCACCGGAGCCGCTGGGTCTACTATTGGTGCACTAGTGATTTATCTTATGGCACTAAAGATTGGAAGAGAAGGACTAGCAAGATATTTGAAATATGCACGCATAACCGACAAACATCTCAAAAAGGTTGATGGATGGTTTGCACATCATGGCGAAAAAGTGATTTTATTTGGAAGGATGATACCTGGAATAAGAGAACTAGTCTCAATACCTGCTGGGTTTCTTAAGATGCAAATGTTGAAATTCATTATCTTTACATTTGCAGGATCTTGTGTATGGAGTGTCTCCTTATCTCTGGCAGGTTATTATTTTGGTATTGCGTCTGTGCACTTTTTTGGATGAACCTTTTTATTGCAAAAAACATGGGTTTTATCTGTGAAAGCGTTTATTCTGACAGGTGGATTTGGAAAAAGACTAAAACCAATTACAGATTATGTACCAAAATCGCTTGTACCAATTAACAACATTCCTATCATAGAATGGCAAATCAGATATTTCGAAAAATTTGGAATAAAAAACTTTGTTATTTGTTCAGGTTACAAAAATGGACAGATTAAAGATTATCTCGAAGCAAGAAAAAATCTTGGGGCAAAAATCCAATATTCGATAGAAAAAACGCCATTAGGAACTGGCGGTGCATTAAAGAATGCATCTCACTTTATTAACGAATCAAATTTCTTTGTGATGAACGGTGATGTAATCACTGATCTCGATCTAAAACGATTACAATCAAAACCAAATTCAGTGGCATCTATTCCTCTACGGACATCTTTTGGTATAGTAGATATTCTAGATGATAAAATCACAAGATTTCACGAAAAACCAATCATTTCAGATTATTGGATGAATGCAGGACTATACTTCCTCTCAAAAGAAATTATAAAATATCTCCCAAAAAAAGGAAATATAGAACAATCTACATTTCCGCTATTTGCAACTAAAGGCAAACTATCTGTCGTGAAATATTCAAAAGCATTTTGGTATTCTGTAGATTCACATAAAGATATTGAGGAATGCTCTCACAACATTATTGCAAGACATTATGATGACTTCATATTCAAAAAGTGATAATATGAGATTAGCATACGGCCTTGGGTCATTATTGTCTGTAGACGAAATTATGAGTTGCTCAAAAATACTGTCAAATTATAATCCTGACTCTGTTTGGATTCCAGAAACATGGGGAATGGAGGGATACTCCATGCTGTCTGCTGTTTCTCAAATAACAAAAAACTCTAAAATTGGTTCTTCAATAATTAACATCTATTCTAGAACTCCTACTCTTATAGCAATGGGAGCTGCAACTGTTGACCTACTTTCAAATGGAAGATTCATTCTTGGACTGGGAACAAGCAGTAAACCAATTATACAAGAATGGCACGGTCTCGAATTCACAAACCCAGTTCAAAGGATGCATGAATATGTGGATATCATAAAACTCTCACTTTCAGGAAATAAAGTAAATTACAATGGCAAATTATTTAATTTAAGAAATTTTACTTTACTAATTAAACCTCAAAGAACAAGCATTCCGATATATTTAGCTGCGGTAAACGAAAAAATGGTTGAGCTAACATGGGATATTGCAGACGGAGTTATTTTCTATTTAAGACCAATTACAGAATTAAGAAGTACGATTCAAAAAATGCAATCAAAGAAAAAAATTGACGTTGCATGTCAAATTATTACTTGTATTTCTGATGATTCAGAAAAGGCCATTGATAGAGCAAAAAGAACATTGGCGTTTTACATTTCTGTAGGAGAGATTTACCGTAAATTTCTGGCAAAAAATGGTTTCAACAACGAGACCAGAAACATATATGAAGAATTCAAGAAATCAGGGCTAAAATCAAATCATGAATCTGTAACAGATGAGATGCTAGATTCACTAGTAATATGTGGTACGCCGCAAGAATGTGTAAAAAAACTAGCGAGAATTATTAATACTGGAGTTACTCTCCCAATAATACAGTTCAACCCAGTGGGTGATGTCATTACATCCTTTAAACTACTTACATCCACTTTATCAGGTGAAAGCTCTTGAGAAAAGTAGCTCTTACGGGTTTTGGACTCACCGAATTCAACAAAGATGATATTGCTATAGACTCACTCATGCTCTCAGCAGTAAAATCGCTTTTTGACAGTGCACCAAACTTATCACAAAAAGACGTTGATGTAGTACTGACTTCCACGAATGACAATTCTAAATATCTTTCAAGTATTGTTTCCGAAATATCTGGAATCAGACCAAAAATTTCACACTCTGTAGAAAGCCTGTGTAATTCTGGAGCAAATAGTGTTATCTCCGCATTTTCATATATTGCTTCAGGTTTGGCAGACGTTGCCTTGGTAGTTGGTGCAGAAAGATTTGACAGTCCAGGACTGGTATTGGAGTGGGACAAATCAAGAGGTCAATACAAACATCCAATATATTGGTCATCTATGTTTACAAAATCGCATGTAAGAAAATATGGAACAACAAAAGAAGATCTTGCTATTGTTTCTGCAAAAAATCATAATCATGCATTAGATAATCCATGTGCATATTTTAAAAAAACATATTCAATTGATGAAATCATGAACTCAAAAAATCTTACTGATGATATAAGGCTCTTAGATTGTTCAATGCCGTGCAGTGGTTCGGCAGCAATATTGCTTGCATCTGAAGAAGCAATGAAAAAATTCACCGATTCTCCTGTATGGATAACAGGAATAGGACAAAAGACACTGTCTGCAGGATTTACTAAAAATGAAGAACTTGCAAGTATGGAATCAACAATAGATGCAGCAACTATGGCTTATAAAATGGCTAAAAAAGAACCAGGCGATATTGATGTTGCAGAAGTTCATGATGCATTTTCCATCTGTGAAATCATTGAAGTGGAAGATCTTGGTTTTGTAAGAAAGGGAAAAGGAAATGAATTTGTTAGAACTTTGTATGAAACAAATGATAGAAGAATTAATCCACGGGGAGGTCTAATAGGCGCAGGACACCCATTAGGCGCAACTGGAATGGCACAAATTGTAGAAATTGGTCAACAGCTACAAGGTAAAGCTGGAAAAAGACAGGTGTCACAAGCCAGGGTAGGTCTTGTTCAAAATATGTCAGCGGCAGCAACATCCTCGTCTATACTCATATTGGAATCATGACAAAGTTTGAAGAAGGACTCAAAAAAGACGAATTTGTTTGTAGTGAATGTCTAACTTGTAAAAAACTAGTTTGGCCTCCAAACAATTTCTGTAATAGATGTTTTGGAGATGTAAAATGGAGGCCAGTCTCACGTTGTGGTAAACTTGTTGAATTTTCAAAGAAAGACGAGACTGTTTTTTGTATAGCTGAGTTTGAAAATGAGATACGAATAATGGGTTCCTTGAAGTGCTCCTGTGTACCTGTGATTGGTCAATCTCTTAAATTAGTAAAATGTAGTCATAATGAAAGCGAGGAATTTGTTTTTCAGCTATTGATATAATGTGAACCTACCTTCAATAGGCACTTGTGATATCCTTGAGTATTATGTCAAACTTTAGCCTGGTAATCATATAATTACCAACTGTTCTATATCTGAAAAGATAAGGTAATCATATTGTCTTTTAATAAAGAATCAGTTACAAATCTGGCTACATTAAAAATGCAAAAAAATGTAAAAAAATTAACTAAATCAAGACTACAAAAATCACAAAAAGACTTTACTACAGAACAAAATAAAAAAATCGCTCGAACAAGAAGGCAACGAGGTTACAATTGGGAAGACACTTTGGTAAAACGATTTAACGCTTTAGATGGTTGGAAGGCATTTAGACTAGGTTCGCCAAGTGTAGCATTACCAGATATTTTAGCTGTTAGCAGTACAGCAAATACTATTTTTACAATCGAGGCAAAATCAGGTACTGGTACTACATTACAAGTTCCTTATGATCAAATCATTCGATGCCTGAAATGGATACATACGTTTGAACGATATGAGACAAGAAAGATGGTAATTGCTTTCAAATTTTCATCAAAGAAGAGAATAGGTACAGGAAAATATGAACATCGACAGCTACGAGAATTTTACAAAACTTGGGACGAGTCAAACAAGATAACCGATTTTGTCTGCACATATAATGGAGAAACTTATGNNTTTTGAAGATTTTGTAGATGAACGCAGTCTCATAAGTCATGACGCATTAGGAACCAAAGAGATTAAAATAAAATTACTTGAGGTAGAAGATGATGCTTCTGATCACAACTGGAAATTTGGAATTCGAATTAAAGTCAAAAAAATTCTTGTAACAGTAAAACATTTGCAAACACAACAGATTGAAGAAGCGGAGTTTGATTTAAAAGAAATTGAAAAAGAAATGAAAGAAAAAAGACATTACAGCTCAACAAATAGATGGATACAAACTACAGATGTCAAAAATGGTTACATTCTAAGTACGCGACACATCTTATTGATAAGCGATGCTGTAGCATTAGATTATATTGTAATTTAACTGTAAAACGCTTTTAATAATTCACTATCTTTCTTCTCCAATAAAATTCTGGATGAACCGTTACGTATAGTTCCTTCAAATAAAACAAAGTTTACTCTCTGTTTCCTGTTTTTATTTTCTAGAACCAGTCTTTTCATAATTGGTTCTGGTTTTAATCTAACATCTATCTCCATGTTTTTTAGATATTCTTGTAGTGATTGTAAATAGTTGACACCACGTTTTGGTTTTAGATATGGAATTGTCTCATAATTCATGTTGTTTTTAGTATATTTCAAAAATAGAACTTTTCTACCTGATTTTATTATGGCTCCATTACATTTTAGGATAAATTTACCATCAGCTTCTTTTGAAAACCACTTGAATGTGGATTTGTTTACTCTTACTTGTTGTCTAAACGGTTCTATCAAATCTCCAATTTGATAATATCTACCAGTGTGATACAACAACGGTTTTATTGTTTTGTCATATCTCATAGCAACTACTTTGCCTACTACCATGACATGATCTCCCATTTTTTTAATAGAAAATAATCTGCATTCTGCATTTATAGTGCAATTTGCTATTATTGGAGCTTTGATAAATTTTGATTTTAGAAAGGTGAAAGAATTATTAACTTTTAGTTTATCGATCTCAGATCCAGAGTATCCGCCTGCGATGTTCACTAGTGTTGATTGTTTTTCAGAAGCAACGTTTACCCCAAATTCTTTTGTTTTTTGGATGTTCTTTAATGTAATGGAACTTTCATGAAGAAAAGTTGCAATAAGAAGTGGATCATATGAAATCTGCATAGTCCATTCTGCAGCCATGACATTCTTGCCAAAATATCCATTTGAGGTTATCATGCTTACACCTGTAACAAAATGCCTTTGAGCTTTATCTGCAACTTTTCGTTCCAATAAAAATTGACCGGCAATATTCTGTTATTAGTTGTTTTCACACAGAAACCTTTATGAAAGCAGGGTGAAAAGTGCAGACATGATAATTCAAGAAATCACTGTAAATGGAAAAAAATTCAATCTAAGACTTGCTGATCAATCAATTATGGAGGCTAGGCGTCTTAAAGCACTTTATAATGCCGCCTATGAGGATCCTGAGAGCTTTGAAGAAGTAAGTTCAGCGATTTCTAATACAATAAACCAACTTGCTACTTATGTGGAGCCAGAAGTCTCAGACAGTGATCTAGATGGGGTAATACAGGCAATAATGAAGGTAGTAGAAGAGAAATCAAAGGAAGTAGCAGAATTAAAAAAACCCGAAACAAGTGAAAAACTACGCAAAGAACCAGGAAAAGCACATAAAACTAGGAAGAAATCAAAAAAGTAATAATTTCTTGAGTCAAAAATCAGGAAAATACTCGTTGAATGGTTATATCTTCTAAACCACATTATTTAACGTGCAAACTCATTGTGAATGCGGTATTTGTGGCCATCCTTCTGAAAAAGACTGCATTGCAAAAGAATGTAAATGTTGTATTAATTTTCATACTCGGTCAGGCCCAAAAAAATAGACGAATTATTTTATAAAATTATGTGTAATTTTTAAATTTATCCAATTCTATAACATTTATTGAAACCACGGTTGGTTTGATTTTTCAATTACTTTAGTTTGTTTCAAATCGATTTCTGAATAATCAGGAATTTGTTGTAATTCGTCAATATTTATTTCTGTCATCTCGTGCATGTGTTCAATCATTTTAGAAATTTTTGCACATTCATTTTGCTCAATTTTGCGTAGGGTGGCTTCTGTCATCTTTGCCATTGATTCTGCCATTTTAGAAATTTTTGCACATTCATTTTGCTCAATTTTGCGTAGGGTGGCTTCTGTCATCTTTGCCATNNGGGTGTCATATTTTAAACAGACATGGTTCAAAAGTTGGAAATGAGTATAAAAAATGTGGCCATTTTATCTATATTCGAATCATGTCCGAGCCTACAAATAACGGCTATATTTCTTTGCAGTTTCTAGCTTAGGTATTACATCTTTAATCTCATCGCGTATTTCTAAAATATTTTCATTCATATTTTCAGCTATTTTTGTTGCAATCGTGTCAACTGTATTTGAAAGATATGCATTTGTAGTATAAAATTCTGATACTTGAAAATATAAAAAATTATTATTCTTGATTCCTAAATAGAGACGACTTAATGTATTCTGTAAGTTAGGTGATAACAACGTAAAATTCCCTGAGTTTACACTACTTTCAAAAGAATCTGATTCCATCAAAATCCAATTACCGATAAAATGTTTTTGTACATTATCCCATGATATTGCCTTGAATTTTAGATTATTTAGAGCAGTTTGTAAAATCGTTAGTTCTTCTAATATGGAATCTATAGTATGTTTTTTTATTATTTGACTGTCTTTGTTTTTTAGATTTTTATAGATCGATACTGCTAGCGNNGCAGAGAGTTGGACCAGAAAATCATACAATGTATCAATTATGTTCATTTACTTTATTATCACTCTAACCAGATTGATCCTCTATAGTATTTTATTCGTAAAATAATACAAATTATTCAGATTGAATATGTTGATAGAAATAAAGAGAAAAATGGAAAATTAAAGAAAAGATCGGTAGAATCATGAGGTAAAACGATGATCGATTAAGGCTATGGGAAGATTATTTTGCACAGCATAATGTAGTTTTAAGTAAAAAATGGAACTCCTAGCAAACAAAGCATTAAGATAGTAAACAAGAAATTGCAAAAGAATTGCCTAATTCTAGATTTAAATAAGTACTTGGCTTCATCATCTGATGATGCAGGCTGTTTATCAAAAATGCATAGATCCGAAATGTGGTCTGGAATACCCTATCTCAGACTCGAGAATAGAATGTGTTCGTGGACATTTACTTGATGTAAAATACAAAATCCCTCCTTCAACTGCACTTAAAGAAGTATTTTACAAAAGAAGAAACCATGCTAATAATATTTTTAATGAAAGTGGAGTCTGGAGATTTAGAGATCTGTTAAATTTTTGTCAAATAGATACTGAGGATTCAGAAGCATGTTCTAAATATCTTGTATCCATGGACGGTGCAGAAGGCAGATTGTCAAAACCATATCACATGTCAAAAGTGGCAGATTTTGTAGGATTAGAACATGAAAATTTCTGGCTTCAACCTGAAGGCTACAATCCGAGCGGCTCGTTTAAAGATAATGGAATGTCTACTGCTGTTACTCATGCAAAACTTGTTAACATAAAAAAAATAATTTGCGCCTCCACCGGAAATACGTCAGCTTCTGCAGCAATGTAT
The DNA here is from genome assembly GCA_013330055.1 of Nitrosopumilaceae archaeon. GTDB lineage: Archaea > Thermoproteota > Nitrososphaeria > Nitrososphaerales > Nitrosopumilaceae > UBA8516 > UBA8516 sp8516u. Next base: position 22,227 of record DUJB01000076.1, on the reverse strand, counting down.
GCTGCAAATGAGAACATAGAATGTGATGTATACATACCTGCAGGAGAGGTAGCTCCAGGAAAACTAAGCCAGGCATTTCAATTTGGTGCACAAGTTATCGAAATCAAGGGAAACTTTGATGATGCCTTATCGACGTCGTTAGAAAAAGCAAATGAAGTCGGAGGATATACTGTAAACTCGGTAAATCCTTTCAGAATAGAAGGGCAAAAAACCATTGTTTTTAGAGCGCTAGAACGACTTGATTGGAATCCACCAGACTGGATTGTATATCCTGGTGGTGCACTAGGAAATACATCTAGTTGCGGGAAAAGTTTGATGGAATTATATGAATGGGGATGGATAAAAAAAATTCCTCGTATTGCAGTAGTAAACTCTGAAGGTGCAAATACATTACATACTCTCTATAATGGAAAATTTGAAGAAACAAAATTACGTTGGAACAAAGGCAATCCAGATACTGAATTAATAAAAAAATTCTACATGTACATGGATGAGAATGGAATAAGGCCCAAAACCAAAGCAACTGCAATTCAAATTGCAAAACCGGCTAACATATTGAAAGGATTAAGAGCACTAGAATTTACAAATGGTGTTGTTACTCAAGTGTCAGANNGATGTGGTAGTTGGAATTCTAACAGGACGACAAAAAGATTCTAGTATTCCGGTAGATTATCATAAAAATCCAAGCAACAAATTTGCAAATCCCCCAAGATCATAGTTTATTGATGTTCGGGCTCCGGCACTATGACAACATGTGCTAATTGGAGTTCATCCTTTATTATGGTTGAAATTTCTTTAACTAGTCTACTTGTTTCATCAAGCCTTGTTTCATTAGGTAATATGATATGAATTTCTGCATTAAATTCTTGCCCAACTGGCCTTAAGAAAATATCGCTGGTTTTAATTTTGAATTTTTCTATTATGATTGTTTTTATATTATCTGTCATTTGCGGATTCTGTACTGCATCGACTAATACTAATGCTGATTCCTTAATTGCTGTATATGCCATAAAAAAGATGTATCCAGCTATAATCATGCCGCCTATTGCATCCATGAAAACAAATCCAAAAAAAGTTGCAGCAAAAACACTGGCAAATCCTACAAATGACGAAGTACCATCTTTAATTGAATTCCTTGCGTCAAGTTTTAACGAAATTAAATTAGACTCTATAGCTACCTTTCTAATTAAAAATGCTCTATGTAGGGAAATACTTCCTGCACCTACTAACGTTATCATTGTTAACTCAGGATAATGAATTGTTCGTGGTTCGTACAATGTTTGAAATGCGTGAAAAGCAATAAAGGCACCCAAAATAATAATAATAATTGCTGCAATGAATGCTGCCAGTACCTCTACTTTTCTATACCCAAAATGAAATAGACGGCTTCTTGGTTTTTTTACCATTAGAATGCCAAACCATACAATGAATGAAATCATTGAATCTGCCATGGAGTCAATGCCGTCTGCAGTTAGAGTGATACTGCCAGTGAATAGTGATATTGTAAGCTCAGCTATTCCTATGCAGGCAAGTGTAATTACTGATTGCCTAGCAGCGTGTTGTCCTTTGCTTAAAATTGCGGTACTATTATTCGACTTACCGCTTTTATCTGTGCCACTCAATGTAGAATCTTATCTGAGAGAAATTAACTACATCTGGTTTTTAAGTTATATGTCTACGCCTACGGCTTGAAATGTTCTTCAAGCAATCGTTTTTTCTCTTTCATATGAAATAACTCTTCAGTATGTTTGAATGCATCATCAGAATTTCTCTTGAAGAGCATTGCTTGCATCAAAAGATGATTTTCTGGAACTACGATTCCTGTTTGATCATCAGAATAAGTGAGTTTTACTAGATCGTCCTGTATCTCTAAAAGATCTGCATGTATGTGAATCATATTCGTATCTTTGAAACTAAATTTTGTTGATTCTGCAAAATCGCGTATGTCTTTTGTACCTTTAGCAGTGTACAAAATTGCAACGCCATATTCATCCTTGAATAGATCCAAAATTTCTGATGATTTTGGGGCAGGACCATTAAATCTAATGTCCATCAAATGAACATGCATCTGTCTTGTTGGAACTTTGAATACACGTATGAATAATGGGGTGTCTTTTCCCATGTAGCTTTTTACATCATCATTATGATGTGGTTTTCTGCTCCATTCAATTGAATCTTTAACTTCAGTTTTAGAATCTTCTAAATCTGCCCATCGTCGAAGAAGTATTGCATCAAACCGCTTTACACTTGTACCGTATTTTTCTTTAAATGGTTGAAGAATTCTTCCCATACCAGTTACGTTACAACTTCCCTGCATTACATATTTTTTATCAAATGCCTCCGAATAATTTGCTCTAGAATTAAAAATCAAGGCTGCAACTGCTTTTTCACCAGTTATTTTTTCCCCACCTTGAAAAATTGCGCTAACATTTTTGGGTTCATATAGTGTTTTTTTGTTTACATATCCTTGTCCTCCCGGTGATGCGTCTATTACTAAATCAGATTTCTCCAGTACATCTTCAATCGTTCCTGCAACCTTGAAGTTTTTAAAAGCGTCAAGTTTGGTTTTGGGAACATAAANNGAACATAAACTTTGAATCCTCGTGAAATCGCGTCTGTAACCTTTTCATCTGGAGAATATTTTCCAACCCCCAATAATTCGATGTCTGAATCACCCATGATGAATTGAGTTATTCTGCGTCCAATTGCACCATAGCCATTTACAAAAACCTTTTTCATGATTTTTTTGATAATTCTGCCTCTTTATTTAGATACTCGTAAGAACAACTAAATATCTGCGAAAACTTGCTGATGCCAATGATTACTCGTTCTTTATCAATTGGTTTAGGAGTATCTATCGCTGCAATCGTAATAGTGGTGGCATTTTTTGTATCAGGCTTTGATTTGTCAAAAAATGAGAAATCTCCTAATACACTCCTCCAACCAGAAAACATGGACCAAACAAAAGGAGGTGGAAGTAAGATAGATCTATCGCTTTTTTCATCTAAAGCGACAACATTACTTGGTTCCCCTTCCGCAACAGTTACCTTGGTAGAATTTGGTGACTATCAATGTTTTCACTGTAATAGATTCTTTCACACTATAGAGCCTGGAATTGAAAAAAATTACATTGATACTAAAAAAGTGAAGATGATCTTCAAAGATTTCACAATAATTGGCGAAGATTCTATAAGTGCTGCACATGCTTCACATTGCGCAAATGAGGAAGGAAAGTTCTGGGAATATCATGATGCCCTATACAATCACTGGACAGGAGAAAATAACGGCTGGGCAGCCTTTGATAATCTGGTTGAAATTGCAAACCAAACAGGACTTGATGAGGCAGATTTTATAGAATGCATGGAAGATGGAAGGTATAGTTCGGTAATAGAACAAAGTAATTCTCAAGGAAGAACATTAGGAATAACAGGCACTCCCACATTCTTTATAGTAGGGTCCAATAACATGGTTACAAAGATTACTGGCGCTCAACCCTATGAAGTATTTGAAAAAATCTTTGAGTCAGAGCTTAAAAAGTAAAAAAATTACCTGCATGACTCAATTAATGTGAATAAAAATTACAATTTACCGATGTCTATTTTGACCTCAAAATGCTTATATTCGTAATAGCGAAGGTGGTAGCTGTTGACTGTAGGAATTGACGATATTGCAATTTACATTCCTAGGCTATTTCTTGATGCACGAGATTTTGCAGAAGCCCGTGGAATGGACCCGGATAAACTTCAACGTGGATTGGGAATATCAAAAATGGCCATAGTTGATACAAATCAAGACCCAGCATGCATGGCAGCAAATGCGTGTTTACGAATAATGCAGAGAGACAACATGTCACCAAAAGACATAGGTCGTCTCTATGTGGCAACAGAGTCATCACTTGACGAGTCAAAGGCGATGAATTCGTACGTTATAGGAATGCTTGAACAAGTGTATGGAGAAGGTAGCTTTGAACATTGTGGCGGAATAGAATGCAAATTTGCATGTGTTAGTGGGTCTTATGCATTATATGATAATTCTAACTGGATAAGGGCTGGAGAAGCAGATGAAAAATCTGCAATAGTTGTTGTTTCCGACATTGCAAAATATGACTTGGGTTCAAGTGGTGAGTATACACAAGGGGCTGGTGCTGTAGCAATGCTGGTTAACGATAAACCAAGACTTTTAGAATTTGATCCAAAAGTTACATCCACTTCAATCAAAAATGAATATGATTTTTACAGACCATTTGGAAAAGAGACTCCAATTGTACATGGACAGTATTCGAATTTACTATATTTGATTCAAGTAAAAAAAGCACTTATGGCATACAAAGAAAAAGCACTTGCTACCGGTTTGATCAAACCAAAAGAAGGTGAAACCATCTTGGATCATATTGATTTTCTTAATATGCATCTTCCATATAGCAACATGGGGAAGAAAGCCCTTGCATATTTGTTAAGGCATGAATGGCGTAAACTTCCCAGGTGGAAAAAAATCATTGAAAAAATTGGAATGGAAGAACCGACTCCAAAGGATCCACGAGGGACCATAGAATCAGTTCTTGCAGATACTGATTTTATGACAAAGGATCATGAGTTTACTAAAAAATTTACAAAAACAGAAGAGTTTCAAGAAACATACGATGCAAAATTATCTAGCTCCCTTATTGCCTCACAAATGATTGGTAATCTGTACACCGCTTCATTATATCTTGGATTACGCAGCAGTTTAGAATTTGAATTTCAGAAAGGAACGAATCTTGAAGGAAAAAGAGTTGGATTTGGTTCCTATGGTAGTGGTAGTAGTGCAATGGTATTTAGTGGTGTGATTCTGCCACGATACAAAGAAATTGTAAAAGACATGAATTTAGAAGCAGAGATTGGCAACAGGGTAAAACTCTCTCTTGAAGAATATGAAGAGATTCATGAAAATAAACGAAGTCCACAAGAGAATTTCTTAGAAAGCAAAAAAGAGTTTATTCTTGTAGACGTAGAAAATGCCCCAGAAAGCAGAGGGGAGCGCAGATACGTCTACAATGGATGATGTATTGCAAAATCACCAGTTTTAGTTACCTAAATCGGAAATAGCACAAAATTGGAAAAAATGTTTATGTAATTATATCACAAAAACATGTTATTGCAGCAACTTATAGAATCTGATAATTTAAAAGAAAAGATTTTAGAGACACTGTCTAAAAACGGATTAGACTCGCCCTGTTACGCAAAAATACTAGATTATACAATTTCATCATTTGATGAAGCAGGGCGTGGCAAAGATTACTATGGATATCATAACATAATCCACGAATTAGAAGTAACATATGTTACATTAATTGCGGCACAATGGGAAAGTCTTCAAAACTATATCACTTTAGAAGACATGAAATATCTCTACTTTGCTGCACTTTTCCATGATTATGATCCACAAAAAATGAAAGAGAAACCTCATGAAGAAGTTGCAGTAAATTTTGTAAAAACGGATGAAACAATACTAGGATTTTTAAAGGATGCAAATCTTGATGTAAACATCATTGCCGCGTTGATTCTTAGAACAACATATCCATGGAGTGGTGAATTAAAAGAGAAAGCTGAAAAAAACATTGAAAAATATCTATCCTTATCAGATTTAACAAAAAATGATTCAAACCTTAAAGAACATTATAAAAAACTAGGATGGTTTCTTTCTGTTGTAGATAGAATTAGTGGTTATTCTCTAGGAAATTTTAATCATGCTCTAGAATTGGCAAATAAGAACGCATATGCATTAGGTTGGCATCCTAGTGTTTTAGCAAAAAGGTCCATAGTATATTTTGAAGACCTTTTGAGTAATGAAACAGAGATGTGTGATCATGTATTGCATGCGCTACCAAAGCCGATGAGAAAATTATTTATGGATAATGTTTTAGCCTTTCTGAAATTAAGAGAGGAAGAGTTAATGATCCAATCTTCTCTAGTGTATGAGAATGTCAAAATATTTCCTGTGATTGAAACAACAAAAACAAGACAGAATGAAGAATTTATCCAAACGTTGCGTACAATATATGATGAATTGCCTTCACCTCATCAGTTTAAGAAAGAAAATTTTGCAGATTCAATAAGAGATCCAAATACCATTCTTAATACTTTGAGATTGGGAAATGAAAAAGGTCCAATAGTAGGTTTTGCAAAGGGTGGTCCCTTAGAGGATTATAAACATCGTGCACAAAATTTTGATAAAAACTATGGAATGTTCAATACAGTTTTTCTTGAACCAATTGCACTGAAAACAGGATATTATGGTCAAGGAGGAGGTCATGAAATTCGTGTGTTATTTGCCATTCAAGCTGATGCAAAAGGATACAAATTTTTGACTAGTTTTGCACCTAGAGAGAGGATTCAAAAAAGAATAGAAAGACAGGAAGGAATTGAATCTGTCAAAGAATTCTCTCCTGATAGATGGGATTACTATAGAATTACGCTGAATACAAATAATTCTAGGTAATTATCTTAAACTGAATTCTCTTTTCTTTTAGATAAGATATTAGTTTTTCAGCATGTTTTTGGTCTTCGGTTTCTAAGCTCAATGTTACGCCTGCAGTGCCTACTGGGATACTTGAGCTCAATCTATCATGAATTACTTCAACAATATTTACACTCAAAGATGATATTTGATCAACTACTTCTTTGAGTGCTCCAGGTTTATCTGTCAATAATATTGAAATTTTTACCATTCTTCCCATCTCAGTCAATCCCTTTGCAACTATTTGGCCTAGTAAATACATGTCTACATTGCCCCCTGAAAGAATTGAAACTACATTTTTGCCCTTTGCTGGATTTTTGTCCAGCAAATATGCCAAACTAATAGCTCCTGCAGGTTCTACAACCATTTTGGTTCTCTCCATTAAAAGAAACATTGCCTTGACTATCTGAGAATCATCTACAAGAACGATGTCGTCAATTAATTCATTGATTATTTTAAATGTGAATTCGCCTGGTTTTTTAACAGAAATTCCATCAGCAATAGTTCTTTTCCCTTCTACTGATTCTAATTTTCCAGATTCAAGAGATTTTTTCATGGCAGGAAATGCACTTGATTGTACTCCGATAACTTTTACTTTGGGTTTCTTTGTTTTTATTGCGCGTAGAACCCCAGCAGCTAGGCCTCCCCCTCCTATCGGTAGATATATTTCATCTACATTTGGTAAGTCCTTCATAATTTCTAGCCCAATTACTCCTTGTGCAGAAATTACTTTTTGATCATCAAAGGCATGTATTATTTGACCGCCAGTTTTGTCAGCAATCTCGAGTGCTTTTGACCAAGATTCGTCATAGATAGTGCCTTCTAAAACTACTTTTGCACCATATGCTCTTGTTGCTGCAACTTTTGCAGGAGAAGCATTTACTGGCATTACGATAGTGCAAGGAATGTTTTCAAGTGCCGATGCAAAGGCAACACCTTGAGCATGGTTTCCTGCAGAGGCTGCAATCACTCCCTTTCTCTTTTCTTCTTTTGATAATGAGTGGATTTTTGCATATGCGCCTCTTACTTTAAATGAACCAGTTTTTTGCAAGTGTTCTGATTTTAAGTAAACCTTAGAACCAGTCATGTTACTAAATGTCGCAGACGGATACATCGGAGTTTTGCGTATTACACGACCCTGAATTTTCTGTGATGATATGATGTCCTCAAATGAAAGATTCAACAGATTTGGTCGTAATAATTACAACATAAATGTTGCCAAAAGATATTAAATCACATAGCACACAAAACTTCGTCCATTCTTTTTAATAGGCTCTCTTTGGTTTTAGAAATAATTTTTGTAGAATCAAAGTTGCCTTCTTTTGTATCTTTTTTTACATGTTCCAGATCAAAATGACATAAACATCCCTCTTCCGCAGCTATCATTCTCATTTCATCAATCATGACAGGCGATGTATGATAAATTTCAATTAACATGTTATCCAATTCTTTGAATAAATCTAACTTTCTTTTTGATAGTTTTTGAAAATTTTCGTCTGCGTTTGAATATATCCTGTCAACAAGAGTGTTTGTTAGTTCCTCATTTTGAAAAAAAATCTCAAAAAGTTTTTGTTGATCAACATCTTCTTGCCCAATCTCTTTTAGTTTTTCTTGAATGATCTCATTTCCTTGTTCAGAAACTTTCGTTTCAAGATTTTTATTTTTATCGATTATTTCTGATAGTTCTTTTTGTATTTCGACAACTCTGTGATTTGGTTTATAATATAATAATGCATGATATTGTAATGACATGTGGTAAGAAAGGACATAATTGCCTTCTTGTATTTCAGATTTGATAAAAATTCGTCTTAAATCTTTGTCATTTACAAGTGATATTCCTTGAGTTTTCCAACCTGCTGTTTTTTTTAAAATTTCTTGATAATATTGTCTTACTAAAGCGGGATCAAATGTGGTTTGATCGACTACTGTGCTGTCTCCAAGCATGACCTTTATTATCGTGGTTTTTGTTGATCTTGTGATCTTCTCAAGAAAAGATGATCTTATTTTTTCACTTTTTTCAGTCATTGTTTTAAGAAATTGATCAGAAGATTTTGATGGGATTTGCATAATGTTTCTTTTTTCACAAGTCACATAAATCTGATATGTGCTTTAAATATCCGATATCCTGTAAAAAGGAAGGATTTGGCAAAAACATCATATAAAAAAATAGTTTGCTGGAATTGTGACGTTGAAATAATACAGTATTTTGACCTTAAATACAAAGGGGAGCGTGCCCAATGCCCAGTATGTGGGGTAAATTTTCCTCTTGAATGAAAGTAGGCATGATTGATTATGAGTAAAGACGCACCACAAGATTCGCCTCATCCGATCAAAACAGGGGATATCGTAGATATGATGCTGGGAAGTACTCGTTCTGAGAGGGTGGATGTCGAGACCCTGATTAAGGAAGTACAAAAACGAGTATGGAGTTCACTAAAAAAAGGCTATGAATATAATGACTATTTCAGAGATGATTCTGATAAGTTTTTGCGAGAACACGTTTCGTCCAAAGTAAAAATGTTCGTAATCTATGTTGATCTAGTCGGTTCTACACAAATGACTCTGGAACTACCAACTGAAAAATTGGCTATTATTATAAGTTCATTTTCCCAAGAAATGGGATTTGTGATTAGACATTATGATGGATATGTGTTAAAATTTGTGGGAGATGCAGTAATAGGTTATTTCGGTGCCCAAGAAAATCTTCTTGTTGCAGCAGATAACGCAGTTGATTGTGCAAAATCAATGATATCTGTTATTGAACGAGGAATAAATCCAATTCTTAACGAATATGATTACCCCGATCTTCGCGTGAAGATTGGAATGGATTTTGGTGAAAACACAATAGTTCGTTATGGATCTGACGAATCTAAATCACACGTAGACATACTTGGACCTGGAATGAGTATAGCAGCAAAAATAACTGGTATTGCAAAACCAAATCAGATTTTAATTGGGGAAGACGTTTATGAAAAACTTCATCCAGCACTAAAACAATCTTTTAAAGAAATTGAGAGAAATGATCTGTGGGACTATCGAGATCGAGAAACTGGGAAAATTTATCGTGTTTATGCTTATGTTAGTTAGATTGTAAATTTGTCAGGACATTCAATATGCTCATAATGATGATCGGTAAACTCTTCACCTATGACATACATTACTATTTTGTATAACTCACTAGAAATAATACTTTTTTTACACTTTATACAGCGTTTCATTATTGTTTTTTCCATTTAATTCATGTAGATCAGACCTTCTATAAGGACCAGCGATCAACTGAATTTGATAAAAATCGGGTCCTGATTGACATCTTTGCATATTTAACGAATGAAGATACGTACAGAAAAGTGAAATAAGGGGCATGAAAATGAATCTATACATGTGGAACATTGACCCCAAGAGAATGTTTGAGTTTGGATTTGATATGTCTATGATAAATTCTCCATTTGCATTTCCAAGACTTCCACCAAGTGTAACTAATCATAATATTGGAATATCAAAAACAAGTAAACTCAAAGATGACATTATACATGATAACACTTCAATGCTATCGAGACTGTTTGATTTTCATACAATGTTTCAACAATATGCATCTGGACTCTTTGATTTGGCTCCATCAAACCAATTTGGACCAGGTCATCCATTGCATTCAAAAACAAACGTTATTGGTTCGTTACAATCTGAAAATGAGCAATTAAAAAAAGAGAATGCTACCCTAAAGCGCGATTTAGAAAAACGCACCAAAAACTAACCGATCTTTATTAACTCTATTTGTATAACACCATCATGACAAAAACACCAAATCAGAAATGGGTGGAGGAAATTTCAGCGTATCGAAAAAAATGCCAAAGAATTTTACTGATTTCATCTTCTATACGATACGTAGGATTAATTAATGAATATGGTAGAACATTGACTGGAATCATTAAACAGGGGACAAACCCGCTTTTAAAACCCGGGCAAGTAAGAAATGAATTCTTTTTAATTTCGACCATGTTATCTATGCGAAGTTCCAACTATTCCGCAATTGGAGATATGGATTATGCCATTTTTAAACATAAAAAAATCACGTTACTTGCATTTAGACGAAAAGAAGGTACTTACTACATATCTTTAGACCAGAATGTAACATTTGATTCATTATCTGAAATAATTGGTAAAATTAAAAAATTAATTTAGAGGGGGGCAAACCCATGAAATCCAGAAGCCTGTTTGGCACTATCTTCTAGAGCAGGCTCGAATAAGGATATCATATATTTATCAGGATCTAAAATTATCGCGTTTTTTCCTGTCTTGTGAGATTCAATATCCCTGTGTACTACAACTTTTTGTGCTTTTAACTCCTGTAATGCGCTTTCAACGTCTCCTATTACGAGTCCAATCACAATTCCGTTCTCAATCGAAGTACCAGTGTTAATTGGCTTGCTTGCTGTATGTAAAATCACTGTTGCACCTTGTTTTCCTAAATCTACCCAATTCTCTCTTTGGTTTTTTATTGGCAATCCTATGACTTCATTATAAAATTTAACAGATTTTGCCAAGTCCGAGACTGCAATTATTACGCTGCCAAGACGTCTTATTTCCATGCTGAAAATTGACACTACTATGTTAAAATCTTTTGCTATACTACCTGTACCATTGTTTCTGTGCGTTCGACACCTGTTATGTTTTGAATTTCAGTTGTAACGTCTTTGATTTGAGCTAAAGATTTGACCTCAATAAGAGCAACTGCGTCAAACTGTCCACTGACGGGAAACGAATCATATACTGATTTTACCTTTCTTAATCGTGCAGCAATGAGTTTTTTTGGAGATTTAACTAAAACTACTGCCTTTACCATCCCAAGTTAACCTCTACTTCTATCAGTGTTTCTGTCGTAACAATTTCACGTATTTTTTTAAAATCAATTACGATGGTGTTTATTTCATCAAGTGTACCTTGAAGTACCACTGCGATATCTGTTCTGCCAGTAACTACCATAATCTCGCGAATAACTTTGCGTGATTTTTTTAACGCTTGTATGACTGCATCAACTTTTCCAGGTTTGACTGTGATTAGACAAAGTGCTCTCAATATCGATATTATCACCGACATATGGATAAGTGTTTATGGTGTGGAAATAACTCGCGGTCTGATTATTTTTATATGTTGTATGATCAGGACTAATGTTAATCTTCAGCTTCTTGTGAACGTGCTTCTTCAAGATATGCTCTTCTAGCTTCTAGTTCTGCATCTTTATCCAAGTTTGAATCATTTTCTACTACTATAATTCCAGCAACATCGGACGCAACTAAATCCTTCTTTAGATGCGATTTTGATTTTAAAGGTGCCTTTTTCTTTGGCTTTTCTACTGTCTCCTTTTTCTTTTTTGCTTTTTTCTTGTCTTTTATCATAATAGTGACTTTTTGCTAAGTTGTAAATCATGTTATTAAACTTGTCTCAAGATCTATTCTAAACGACTCTATTACAAGCACGGATTTTCATACAAATTGAAATGCCGCCGGCGGGACTTGAACGCGCGACAGCTCGGTCTTCAGCCGAGTGCTCTCCCGGGCTGAGCTACGGCGGCACAGCGAATTATCCAATAAGTGGGGAATTAAAGTGTGTCTTTTCTAACTTTTCCAAGCAACATCCTTGATCATTTTTCTCTTATTGATCAAGCGAGCTATGACAAAAAGAAGATCAGAAAGACGATTTATGTAAATCTGACAAATTTTGTTTATGGTTTCATTTTCTGATAGTTGTACAGTGTGTGTTTCTGCACGTCTTGAAATTGCTCGTGCTAGGTGAACTTGTGCAGAAACAGTATCGCCACCTGGTAAAATAAAATATGTTATAGGCGATAATTCTCCTTCAAATTTATCTATGTTTGTTTCAAGAAATTCTACCATTTTTTCAGTAATTCTGTTAGTTGGGATTTTTAAATCAGGATTGGCAAGGTCTGCACCTACAACAAAAAGATCGTTTTGAATTCTTTCTAATATGTCATGAATATCGGTATCTAATTTTGATGATAATACTAAGCCTATACAAGAATTTAGTTCATCAATTACTCCATACGCGGTGATTCTTTGACTTGATTTTGATATTCTCTTTCCTCCAATCAAGCCTGTAGTTCCATCATCGCCAGTTTTTGTATAAATTTTTGTCAACTATTAATGGGCGGTCTTTGGTATTTTTATCTTGTTCGAATCAATTCGTTAATTTCAATCAGAATTTGATGTTTTGGATAACTTCAAGTGATTAATTTAATAATGGTGTCCAGAGTGTTTTAGGAACATGACCGAATTAACTTGTCCATATTGCGATTCGAAGTTCCTTGACAAAAAAGACCTCTCAAAACACATAGACAGGATACATGGTGGAGCAGGGCTACTAGAAGGCGATAAAAGGAATTTCTAATGCTCTTTGATTTTTTTAATATCGTATCAGAGTTAAAAAAAATTCCACGTAAAGGCTGGAAAGAAAAACTTGGTTTACAAAATCCAGAATCTGTAGCTGATCATTCTTACATAACAGCAATTATGGCAATGACAATATCAGATTTGAAAGGGCTAGATACTCAGAAAATATTAAAGATGTCATTATTACATGATTTAGCTGAATCAA
>DUJB01000076.1:0-9078 GCA_013330055.1 Nitrosopumilaceae archaeon | reverse complement strand
CTTGATGAGATATCCTATAAATAACAAAAACGTGTAAAAGTTTCTATGCAATATTTTATGGCATTAAAAATAGGTGAAAAACGAGTAAAAAGTGCAAGAGAGTATCTGAATAAATTTACAAATGACACTGCAATGCCAGCACTTGCATTAAAAGACAACAAAACAAATATCTGGGAACCAGTGGGGGAAGAAAATATGTATGCCGTTTTAAACGATGCTGGCGGATATGTCCTTACTGATGTTAGTGGATACATGATAGTTTTGTGTGACAAAAACGGAATCTCAAAAGCAATAGCTAGGGGATTAGATATACAGCGAAAAGATGCCGTTGTAAAGATGCTTCAAGCAGATAACATACAAGAATACAAAGGTCAGGTTTCTCTTCCGGTTTAAAGAGAATTCAATTTGCTATGTTTATTGAGCAAATTTGACCCTAATTATACATTAAATTAGTACAATGACAAAACCTTAGGAATGGCAAAGAAGTTCGAGCATGAGATCGAAGTACATGGTCATCTCATAGATTCAATGATACTTACAAAAATATTTGATGTTATAATGGATCTTAATGGTGAATTTCAAGTACAAGAATTCAAAGTTGGTCAGAAAAAGAAAGATGCAAGTTATGCAAAATTACTCATACAAGGAAAATCACAAAAACATCTTGACGATATTTTAGAATCAGTATACCGAGAAGGTGCAACATCAAAAATTCAACAAGCGATAAATCTAAAACCTGCCCCAAAAGACATGGTAATGCCTGATGACTTTTACAGCACCACAAACAATCAGACAGACATTTTCTATAAAGGAAAATGGATCAAAGTAGAAAACATGATGATGGACAAGTGCATTGTGATAAACGGAAAAAGTGCGCGTTGTACACCTATTCGTGAAATCAAAAAAGGAGACATGATTATAGTTGGAGAAAGTGGAATAAAGATCACCCCCCCTGAAAGACCAAGAGAAGGAGTAAATCTTTTCCAGTTTATGGGAAGCAACAGCTCGAGTGAACGACCAACACAACACATTGCAAGAAAAGTGGCATATGACATTTTCAAGACCAAAAAAGAAGGCGGACGGATAATTCTTGTAGGTGGGCCTGCCATAGTTCATACTGGTGCATCTGATTCTATTGCATATTTAATAAAAAATGGATTCATTGATGGAGTTCTTGCAGGAAATGCTCTGGCAGTACATGATATCGAATATGCTACGCTTGGAACATCGCTTGGAATGAACGTAAAAGATGGAACTTTGGCTGTTAGAGGGCATAGAAACCATATGCAAGCAATCAATTCTGTATTCAAAGCAGGTTCTATAGCAAAAATGGTTGCAAATGGCACACTAAAAAAAGGAATAATGTACGAGTGTGTTAAAAGAAAAATTCCTTTTGTCTTGGCAGGTTCGTTGCGAGACGATGGTCCATTACCTGATGTAATGACAGATATGATATCTGCTCAAAGAAAATACAAAGAGATACTCAAAGATACAAAAATGGTCATAATGATATCTACAATGCTTCACTCAATAGCTACAGGAAACATGCTACCTGCTGAAGTAAAGGTAATTGTGGTAGACATCAATCAACCAACTGTTACAAAATTGATGGATAGAGGAACGTGGCAGGCACTTGGAATAGTGTCTGATGTGGGTGCTTTCTTACCACTAGTAACACAAGAGATTCAGAAGCTGATCAAGTAAGCAGAATAAAATATCAAAATCTTTCTACTATTTTTGAATGTTTGACATCATACCAGAACCCATCATATCACGCCAGTTAGTGTTATTCATCATCCAAGGTCCCATCCAGTTTTGTTGAAATTGTTGATTTTTCATCAACTCTTCCATAAATCCATGATGTTCTAACATGTTACCAAACATTTGTTGTCTTAGATTCGGATCATTCATCATGTAGCCCATCATATTTGAACCCATTATGGTTCCCATCCATTGCACATGTTGTGGATTTTGCATCATTGTGTTATGCATTCCTTGCATGAATTGTTGATTCTGCATCATCGATCCCATCCATTGATTCATTATCTGTGGATTCTGCAGCATGTTGTTCATCATTAGTTGATGAAATTGAGGATCTTCCATCATTTTTTGCATTGTTTGTGGGTTTTGCATCGCATTAACAGGATTGTTCGTGTTTATAAAAACAAGATAACCGGTACCAAGGCCGGCAAAAAATACTCCTATTGTTATTCCTATCCAAACATATGGTTTTGCCATATATGGTAATTTTCTATTTGGCATAGTTATAGTCAAGGAAAAATATCATATGTGATAATCAACATTGAAAATTTATCTATCCAATACAAATGCTCTTCTTACAATAGGCGGTTCTTTGACTGTGTGTATGAACATCTCTATTGTCTTACCTATGCCTATTGGTTCTTGCTCATTTAGAATATCTTGAGCTCTTGAAAGCTTACGTGATTTTTCAGCGTAAATTGTAAATAAAATTTCATTGTTGGTTACTTTATCACCGCATTTTTTATTAAAAACAATTCCAGCTCCTTTATCTTTTGGAGCTCCAGATGCTCTAGCTATTTCCACGAGGATGTGGTTATCCATCCATAAAACCTGTCCAGTTTTTTTTGCTTTAATTTGTAGAGTTTGATCACCAGTTACAAGATCATCTGGTTTTAATTTGGAATTTCCACCTTGTAATGAAATTATTTCTCTTAGTTTTTTTTCGGCTTTTCCTGTACGTAAAACATCTTTAGCTAAATTATAGCCATTCTTTTTACCAGCAATTTCAAAAATTGCACCTGCAATATGACATGCTTTATCAGTTAAATCCAAAACATTTCTTTTTTTCATTAAAACTTCAAGCGCCTCTCTTGCTTCCAATGCTGGACCCACACTAAGACCAATAGGTTGTTCGCCATGAGTAATCACACAATGCGTGTGTATTTTCATTCTTCTTCCAAGTTCAATTATATCCTTGGCAAGAAGATCTGCTTCCCCGACTGTCTTGACCTTTGCCCCTCTTCCAGTTGGGATGTCTACTACAAGATGAGTTGCTCCAACTGCTTTCTTTTTGCTCATAATGGAGGGTAAAAGTAAAGGATCTATGTGTAAGGAATACTCGGTTCTAACAAAAACATCATCAGCAGGTGCAAGTTCAAGCGCTCCTCCCCAAACTATACAGCCATTACATTTATGAACCACTTTTTTCATCTCTTCACTTCCAAGATTTACTGGCATCAGAGTTTCTGCCCTATCTGCAGTACCAGCTGCTGAAGTTATAGCTCGGGACGAAGTTTTTGGAATTGTCAGACCAGCTGCAGCAACTATTGGTACAACAAGAATGGTTGTTTTATCTCCAGGAACTCCGCCAATACTATGTTTATCTACTATGATATTTTTACGGAATTTTAGCTGTTTGCCAGTTTTTACCATCGAAGATGCCAAGCTTGTTGCTTCATCAAGACCTAATCCTTGAACATGTAATGCAGTCACAAATGCAGCTATTTCGTTTTCATTGAGATTTCCTTCCACTACATCTTTTACAATTTCATAAACTTCCTCATACAACAATTTTCTCCCAGCTAATTTGTAACGAATGAATTGTAACGATTTTGGAAATGCTGCAATTTCAACATCTACTACTGAATTTGGTTTTAATCCTAATACTTCCCTTACCTCTTCATTTACACCAATAAAACCTCGTTTCACTGAAGTTGTTGCAATGTTTACTATTGCTGTTATCTCTTTCTTCAAGCGCAACCTTATTCTTCCAGAAGCAGTAACTCCTATTTCGTCAGCATCATATTTATTTAAAGCAACTATTGGTTTGCCACCAGATTCAACACCAGAAATAGAGACTCTTAGTTTCACAACAACACTACTTCCTTGTAATTATTTAAAGACAAGATCTTTTCGTACTACCTGTCAATGCATCATTGAAAACGGATGTGGTGCACTCAAAACAGCAAGTGCCATGACAACTATGAATAGTTTTTTACGCTTGCTTGAAAGTGGTGAAATGTCATCGAGAGGTCTTACGTCAGAACTTCTTGTCATAAATGATAATACGAAAAGTGCCATAAACCAATAACCAAGAACAAAAAGTACACCTATTCCTATGTATGTTGTAATTTTGTGCCATTTTCTTCCAAGTGTTGCACGAGCTATGTGCCCTCCATCAAGCTGCCATGCTGGTAGCAGGTTCAGAAACGTAAGGAGGAATCCAAGCCAGGCAGCATACAATACAGGTGACATGACCAATTCCATTCCCTCAACTGATTTTCCTGCCAGTGCAATTGTACCGCTCATGATTATACTTGGGTGTACTTGGACAATCTCTGATTTAGAAAAAATTGATTGAGCTTGTTCTGCTGGTACTATTGGAGAAATGTATGCACCACATGTTGAAACGATTATAGCTACAATCAGTCCGGCAATTGGTCCAGAAATTCCAACATCAAATAGTGTATCTCTGTTTGTCATAAAGGATCGTGCCGAGATAAAAGCACCAAATGTTGGTATGCTAAATACTGGGATACCTGGAATAAAGTAAGGCCAGCTTGTTTTGATCTTGTGCCATTTTGAAGCTATCATGTGGCCAAGTTCATGTGTTCCAAGTATTCCAATTAGAGAAATTGTATAAAGAATTGCAATATCAAGTGGATCGCCAAGATGAGATAGTGAATTTGCAGAAACTGTTTTGTAGTATCCATCAATCATCACCATTGCAATTGTTGCAGCAAAAAGCACTCTAGGGATCCAAGATCGTCTTGATTTTGTAGGAGTGAATCTACCAACTAAAAGAAATATCCTATCTTCAAATCTTTCAAGTCTTGCAACCAGGTTCTTTGATTCTAGGCTTTGAGCAAGTTTTACAAATTTTTGTTTAAATCCTTCTTGTTCTACTTCGAATTGAAGTGCATCCAGATTTTGATTAACGCTTTTTACAATAAATACTGAAGAAACAATTGATGTTATCTCTTCTTGTGTTAATTCGACCAAATTATCACCTAGGTAATTTTTAACCTCTTAAGAAGTGAGGAATTTGCTATTACAGATATTGAGCTAAGGGCCATTGCGGCAGCTGCTATTATTGGATTCAGTAACCCTATTGCGGCTATTGGAATTGCTCCAGTGTTGTATGCCAAAGCCCAGAAAAGGTTTTGTTTGATCTTTCTCATTGTGGCCCTGCTAAGTTTTACAGCTCTTGCTACATCCATGATGTCATCTTTGATCAGAATTATTCCTCCAGTTTCTTTTGCAATATCAGAACCGCTACCTATAGCAATTCCAATGTCTGCTTGTGCAAGTGCGGGTGCATCGTTTATTCCATCTCCAACCATCGCAACAACCTTTCCTTCTAATTGCAGTTTTTTTATGACATTTGCTTTTTCAGCAGGAAGTACGTTTGCTATCACTTTGTCAATTCCAACATTTTGTGCAACTGCCCTGGCTGTTTTTTCATTGTCGCCAGTGAGCATTACAGTTTCAATTCCAAGTTTTTTGAGTGAACTTATTGCAGCAGCTGATGACTCTTTTAGAGTATCTGCAACAGCAATCAGTCCAGCTATTTCTTTTTCTACTGCCACTATCATGACAGTCTTTCCCTGAGACTCTAGATCTGTCATTTGTTGTTCAACGTCTATTGGAATGCCAAACTTTAGCATTAACTTTCTATTTCCAAAGAGAATTTGTTTACTGGATACAATGGCTTTGACCCCCATTCCTGAAACGGCTTCAAACTGTGTTGGATTTTGTAGAGATATGTTGCGTGCTTTGGCTTCTTTGATGATTGCCTGAGCAAGTGGATGTTCAGAACCACTTTCTACACTTCCTGCAAATTCTAATAACTGAGTATCAACACAGTTATTCAAAGAAAGAAGATCTGTAACTGATGGTTCACCTTTTGTCAATGTTCCAGTCTTGTCAAAAACTATGGTCTTTATTTTTTGAGAACGCTCCAGATACTCTGCTCCTCTTATCAGGATACCTGCCTCAGCACCCTTTCCTACACCAACCATGAGAGCTGCTGGGGTTGCAATTCCCATTGCACAAGGGCAGGCAATAATCAAGACCGCCACAAAAGAGAGAAGGCCAGTAATGAAATTTCCAAAAATAAAATACCAGCTAAAAAAAGATCCTACAGCTATTGAAACAACAACTGGAACAAATTTTGCAGAGATTGAATCTACTAGTCTTTGAATGTGCCCTGTTGATGCTTGTGCTTCTTCAACAATGTGCACTATTTGTGAAAGTGCAGTCTCTTTTCCTACCTTTGTAGCTTTGATCCTAAGTAATCCATTTTTATTTAATGTGGCTCCTATAACTTCGCTTCCTACTGTCTTGTCTATCGGAATGCTTTCGCCTGTGATCATTTTTTCATCTACCGCAGATGTTCCTTCGATTACAACGCCATCTGTTGGAATTTTTTCTCCTGGTTTTATGATCAAAATGTCCTCAACTTGAATTTGGTTAGCTGGAATTTCAGTCTCTACTCCGTCTTTAACTATTCTTGCCATCGCAGGTCTGAGATCTAAAAGTTTTCTTACTGCAGCTGAGCTTCTTTTCTTGATTGCTTCTTCCATGTATTTTCCAAGCAAAACAAAAGCAATGATCACTGCAGAAACTTCAAAGTAAACATCTCTCTCTTTGACAGGCAAGGCACCCGGGAAGAACAAAACTGTTACACTGTAAAAATATGCAACAAGAGTACCAATCGATATTAAAAGATCCATGTTGGCGGTTCTTCGCTTGATTGCATGATACGCACCAACATAGAATGTCCATCCTCCAATGAACTGGACTGGTGTCACAATGATGAAGAGCAACATACCCCAAGAAAGAAATGGTATTTGTGGAAATGGTACCCAAGTAACGGCAACTGCTCCAAAAGCCAGTGCGAGATAAAGGCCGCCACGTAGTATTGCAAGAATCAGGGCTCCAGAAACTGCGACGTACATTCTTTTCTTCAGTTTTCCAAGTTCTTTTTCTGGATTTACAAATGTGTTCAAACAGGTTGGACTGCAAAAGTAAAACGTCCTTGCACCAATTTCTGANNTTTCATTTTGGATTTTTGTGTACTATAAATAAGACATCGATTACCAAAGCTGGTTTTCAGAGAATGCTACCGTGAGTCATAGGAAAAGAGTGGCCATATACAGCAGACTAGAATCAACTAAGACCGTTTGGCAAGCCATTTTCCAACCTCTGGCCATAATTTTTCATGCGCGTCTTGACTAACGCACAGTCCAACATGGCCTGTTGGAAATTCTATTAATTTTTTGTCAGTGCTTGGTATGACATTCATTATTGGTCTGCTTGAATCTGGAGGGACCAAGTCGTCTTTTGTCCCAATTATGTTCAAGACCGGCATTGGTATTTTTTTGAGATCCACCAGATCAGAACCAACTCTCATTTTGCTTTTTATTAACAGATTTTTCTTGTAGATTTGATTTACTATTTCTCTGTAGACGGGCCCAATTATTGGCACGCTGTCATAAAGCCAACTTTCAATTGCGAAAAATTGTTTGATCTCATCTGGATTTTTTGGCTCGCTAAAAAACCTCCAATATTTTAACAAGGCTTCCACCGGATTACGTAAGATGAAAGCTGAATTAAGAAACCAACCAGGTACGTTTCCAAATGTAGCTACCAACTCATCAGCGTCTATGTGTTTTGTCCAGTTTTCAATTACTGTGTTTGTTTTTTCCAAATCAATTGGAGTGGCATGCAGGACTAGATTCTTGACGTTTTCAGGATGGATTGCAGAATGAATCAGGGCAAAAATTCCGCCCCAGCAATACCCAAACAAAGACACCTTTTCAGAACCTGTGATTTCTTTGATCTTTTCAACTGCATTTTCAACATATTCATGCGCAAAGTCCTCAAGTGTCATGTTTTGATACAATGAGTCAGGCGTGCCCCAGTCTGTTGCATAGATATCAAATCCTTGCTTAAGAAGACTGTTTATCACACTGACTTTGGGCAAAAGATCCAAGATATAGTGCCTGTTGATAAGAGAATATACAACAAGCAGTGGTGTTTTGTATTTTTGCGCAACTACTGGTTTGTAGTGAAGAAGACTAAATCTTCCATTCATCGGAATTACTTCGGATGGGGTGCGATTGACATTATCTCGGATAGGCTCTAGCATTCTGCTACCGGCAAGAAAAAAATCGGCCAATCTATTGTAAATCTTGTCATACCCAAAAAGCTTGGCAAGACTTATTCTTGCACTTACAAGGTTGGCAATGCTTGACGCAAAACTTTCTTCATTTAGTTTCTGCCTTAGCGTAGAGTCAAACGCAGCACGCATCGCATTTTGAGTTTTTTGTATCGATTCATCGCTCGTATTTAAGAAAGATTTCATAGATTTTGCTGTAGCTTCAAAAAATGCGGCATTGTATTTGTTGGCATAGTCGCACCATGCGTACCAATAATCATGATATTTATTGAAAATATTTTCTGGTTTGTTATCTGTGTAGTTTATTTGAAGCATCTATACCTCCACAACTCTCTCTTTTTCTACCAGTGTTAGCTCGCTCATTTTTTGTGGGTCCAATTCATCTTTAATGTCATTTACTATAAAGACTGATTCAAATATCAAAACTGATAATGAAGCGTTGAATTTTACAAATGTAAAGCTGTGTTTTTAATTATGAGAGGTGTTATGCAGATTTCCAATATTAAATTTTATGAATACGTTTAAAAACTAAAATTAAAGGTTGTTATTCATGTTTGAAAAGGACTACCAAATCTGTGGCCTTGACAATGAATATTTTTTGATATGTTAGGTTGTTCATCTAAACAATTCTTTCAAATTAGTTGGCAAATTCCTAAGATAAAGCAAAGCTAAGGGCGTGCCCCAATTGGCCCATCGTTCAATGAAATCCCAGATTGGTTCGCCTGACACAGGTCTTGCAACAGCTGTTAGGAACCCCCAAAGTGTAGCCCAAATGAGCAACAGTCTGAATGGATAAACGATTGCAAGAATAGCAGATATAATATCAATAACTCCAATTGTATAAAGTAAGTTAGCAGCTAATGTACCTGTAATCCCACTCATTCCTTCAATCAATTCTAGAAAAGAAGGTTTCA
>DUJB01000045.1:706-6244 GCA_013330055.1 Nitrosopumilaceae archaeon | reverse complement strand
AAACGATCTCATCAAGAATTTGTTGATGTTTGTCACACAATTTCCCGGATTCAATTTGCGAATGTAAAAGATCATCTTGCCAATGAGCATTAAACAATCTACATTCTTTCGATTCACAAAATGATTCTCCTGTCATATAATAAAACAACGCTTGTAGGGCATACCCTTTGATTATTTCACCCATCTTTGGGTCATGATATTCCAGGTATCTGCCTTTGAATTGATTTTCTATCGTATCAAGGTTCAGACCCTGAGTCATACTTGTTAGTAATCTCAGATAGAACTCACGTGGTTTTGCAGGTGCCTCTATCATTCCTGTTGTAGAAATGATTGATGGATTTGAACAAATTACTGCTCTCCCATGATATCTATAATCGCCAAGATCAAAAGTACACGTCAGTCTGTTTGTAAAGACGAGATGAAATCTGTCTGACTCCAACTCCTCATCTGGTATCATACTTGTGATGACCCTTTGAAATTCAAAACCATCATACAAAATAATATTGGTTTCATTGCTGTTTGCAAAAGATTCTTCTTCGAATTTTATCTCCTCAGCAGTAGGATTGTGTCTTTCAAACGGGATTCTGGTATCAAATATTCTACACCTTGCAAGGTCTTGTGAAATGTTTTTCTGGAAATAATTGAAAATATTTTTCCTGATCTCTACTTTGACTTGTAAAGTATCTCTTATGAAATTGGCAAGATTATCAAGCTTTATCTCTGGGACAGTAGGTTCGTCATACAAAAAAACTGTGGATATTTTCAACAATAAAATAAAGAACTACTAGATTTTTTATCTTCTTAATTCTTTTATCTTTGCAGCAGTTACCTCGGCTGCTTTTTTTCCTGAAAGCAGCATCGAGCCATATGTTGGTCCCATTCTTGCAATGCCAAAAGTCTCAGTTACCGACATGCCTGCAACAACAAGGCCTGGATATACTTCGCCTGTCTTGTGAACCACTCTGTTTTCTCCATCGTCTACCCACATTGGATTCATTCCCTTCCAATCAACCATCTTTCTATCTACCAATCTTTTTACAGCAACAGAATCATGACCTGATGCATCAATTACCATTTTAGATTCTAATGCAACTGGGTCTACACAAGTAATGTTGCGTGGTAATGCTGAAACAGGCATCCAGTTTACAACCACTCCTGCAACTCTGCCATTTTTTAAAACCAAATCATCAAACTTTGTCAAATTGAGAAATTTCACGCCTGCATCACATGTTGCTGCAATTAGCTTTGAGACTGCATGTGGTCCTGGGGTAAGGTATAGTCCTTCTCCAACTTTTTTATAAGGAATTCCAAGCTCGTCCCAGATCTTTTGTGCTGGCGCTCTTACAGTTACAGGATTCATCATGTAACCACCAAGCCAGTAACCTCCTCCAAGATAGTTGTTTTGTTCAATTATCAGAGTCTTAAAACCCATCAATGCAAGCTCTCTTCCAGCAGTAAGACCTGCGGGACCAGCTCCAATTATTAATACATCCGAATCTGCGTAATTGATTAGTACATCATGAAATTCATTTGCAATAGCTCTTGTAATTTCGACTTCTCTGACATCGGCAAAAATTTTTGGAACCTCGTCCGTGTATTCAGCTTGCTGCATGAAAATTCATACTGATATATGTACATTAATAGTTTGCTGAGTTTGCAAAGGTTTCTTCAAATGCTTTGATAGATTCTCTAATCTTTGTTTTCTTTGGAGGATTCTTGAAAGCATACGCAGATATAATTTCCGATTTTGCAAGGTCGTTTTTAGAAATTGCAAACTTGGCAGCACGTATCGAATCCAGAATTACATTACAACCATTTGAGCTGTCATTTGTTCTAAGTGACAAATCCATTTCTAATGGAGCCCCAAGAAATCCCTTTGCCTCTATCCAGTAATAACTGACCCTGGAATTTCCAAGCTGTTCTGCATATTCTGTTGTACCAGCAGTTGATCTAAATTGATATGGTACTTCAATTGATATGGATTCGGTCTTTATTTTTCGCTTTTTCTCTCGAAGTTGTTCAGCCATCGTATTCTGAGTGTCTGCGTTTCCTCCAACATCTAGTTGATACGCTTTGCGTATTGTTATTCCTCTGTTTATCAACAATTCCATCATTCCACGATGAAACGCCGTTCCACCAAACTGACTCATCAAGTCGTCTCCAAGAATCATCGCACCTTTTGATTCAAACGATGATCTTAATTCTGGGGTGATAGTTTTTGATGATGTTGCGTTAAGAAAAGAACAGCCAACCTCTAGTGCTGCCTTGGCATAACTCTCACTACTTTTATCCATTCCAGAAGAGATCAAGTTTACAAGAAAATCTGGTTTTATTTTCTTTAGAGAATCAACAAACTCGTTGTACTGTATAGATTTTAACTGACCATTTGGAACGTTTATTGGATCATCGAGAATTCCCGCCTGTACTGACAAATCAGAATTTATTTTATAATCTGTAACCATATCCTTGATCTTTTTTCCGACCTTTGAAGAATCTACATCATAAACTCCGCTTACAGAAATATCATTTACTGTAAAACCTGCAAGCTTTGGATGCCAGAGGCCTTCAGTTGAATTTTGGTAAAACTCTAATCCCCTGATCAAGGTCTTTGTAACGTTCCCAACTCCAACTATCGCTACATTGATCTTTGACATTTGATTTTTTTCTTGCCGGTGACCATTTAACTCTTTTCTAGATGATGCCATTAGCTCAAACTAAGTTAAGTTGAAATTCCTAAATTTACCAACTCATTTATTGCATTTAGCTAAAATTCCACTATTCAAAAATTTATATGCCTTCCAGCGACAAATTCATTTGTACGTTGAGTAAGACTAGTCTTAGCGAATCTAGAGGCAATAATTTACCAAAACCAAAGATCAATTGGGGTAGGCTAGAGGAAGCTGACAAGTTTGCGGAATCAGTGAAACTTTTTCGACGTGGACTGATTAGCTCTGATGATTTTAGACGATTCAGATTACAACATGGTGCCTATGGAAGTAGAATGACTGACAGCTACAGCATGGTTAGAATAAAAATTCCAGCTGGAGAAATTTATCCAGAACAACTAGAACGTATTGCACAGCTAAGTGAATCATTTTCTATTGGAAGCGCGCATGTATCCACTCGACAAAACTTTCAGTTACACTGGGTTATCTTAGAAGATGTATCTGAAATCATGCGAGGACTTGCTGAAGTAGGTCTGACATCAAGGGAAGCATGTGGAAATACAGTAAGAACTGTAATGTGCAGTCCTCTTGCAGGTGTGTGCCACGATGAAATCTTTGATCCAACTCCATATGCACTTGGGGTGTCAAAGTTTCTCATAAGAAATCCATTAAATCAATCTCTTCCAAGAAAATTCAAGATTAACTTTACTTGCTGTGAAAAACATGGAATGGCAAGAATTGCAGACATTGGTCTTATTCCACAAAAGATAGAAAAAGACGGAAAAACTTTGTACGGTTTCAAAGTATTTTTGGGCGGAGGACTGGGCGCACAATCATTTGTAGGACACCAATTTGAAGACTTTACACAAGACGATGATCTACTGTATGTAATAATTTCTGTTATTAGGATATTTGACAGGCTAGGAAATCGGGAAAACATGGCAAGAAACAGGATGAGATATCTAGTCAATGAGATGGGTTGGGAAAAATTCAAAAATCTTGTACTAAAAGAAAGGGCAATTGTAAAATCAACACAATCTGTCATAGTAAAGCTTGACATTGACAAGACCCCTGACTCGATACAAAAAACAACTATCATCTCAGAAAATACTTCTATTCCTGATGGTTTTGCAAGATGGAAGAAAGGTAACACTGTAAAACAAAAACAAAACGGGTACAGCACAGTCTTTCTGACTCTGGAATCAGGAGATATTACTGCAAACCAACTCAGAGCTATTTCTCAGCTTGCAAGAGAATTTTCTGCAGAAGGCAAAGCACGAAACGGATTCACACAAGACATCGTTTTTAGATGGGTAAAAGACGATGAACTTCCAAAATTGTATTCCAAATTGCTAGAAGTCGGACTGGCAAATCCTGGTGGTCTGACAATGGCTTCAGTGGTTGGATGTTCTGGCACGACTTCATGTAATCTTGCCTTAACAAACTCGCACAGACTTGCAAAAGAAGTTCAAAGAAAGTTTCTCGAGCTCAAGTTGGACACTGATGATGATTTACGTGATGCAAGCATCAAGATAAGTGGATGTCCAAACTCTTGTGGCCAGCACGAGATTGCAACAATTGGATTTTTTGGTGGAGGTGGGCGAGTGGACAAACAGATGTATCCACTATACAACATGTCACTAGGAGGCAGAGCAGATGAAAGTGCAATGCTTGGACTATCAACTTTGAGAGTTCCTGCAAAAAGAGTAATTCCTGTTATACTAAAAATAATAGAGACATTCAAATCNNATACTAAAACCACTTGTAGCTGCACCTTCAATAGAACAAGACAAGGATTTCTACGCAGACTATGGAAGTGAAGGTGGCTATCATGCAAAAACAGGAAAGGGCGAGTGTGCTGCGTGAGTGCAGAAAAGACAACACGAATAACAATAGATGCAGATTCGTTACGATCTCAGGTCAGGGACAAAAGTGTCAGAGTGCTAGACATACGAAAAGAAGATGACTATAAACAAAGTCACATCCAAGGTGCAGTGAATCTTCCTCTTGCGAGTCTTTTGGCAGATGACAGTCCACAAAAAGTTTTACAGCTTGCCCAGTCCTATGGAATTGATGACGAAACTCCTGTAGTGGTATATGACGATACCTTTGGGGCTCTGGCGTCAAGAGTAGCGTGGACTTTACAGTATGTAGGTCATGACGATGTTTCACTCTTAGATGTCACATTTGGAAGATGGAAAAAGATGGGACTAGAAACAAGCACTGACCAAATTTCTTACAGCAAAAAGACACATTCGCTAAAACTAAGACCAGAAATTCTTGCTACAGTAGATTATCTTGAATCAGTTAAAGAAAAAAAAGAGACAGTACTGGTAGACAACAGAGAAAGACTAAACTATCTTGATAACCACATTCCAGGAGCAATCAATATTCCATATAGGATGCTTGCATCAGAAGACAACATACTACGACCAAAAGAAGATCTAAAAAAACTGATTCAAAACAGGAACATCCAGCCTAATTCTGAAATTATCACCTATTGTGGTAGTGTAGGGACGCTTTCTGGACTAGGATACTATGCTCTCAAATCAATCGGCATGCCAAATGTAAAACTGTACGTTCGTTCATTTAAGGAATGGAAATCCCTTGAAAAACCAACTGCCAGCCAAAAAGACGCAAATTACTGGGACCTTTCTGCGGAATAAATTTAATTTTGAGCTACTTGATTTCGAAGCTTCTTTGTCACAATCGTTTCAATGTTGTCAAGAAGCTCTAGAATTTTTTGCTTGTTTGCTTGCAGGTATTCTTCACCTCTATCGTTTATTCTAATTTTGTATAATCTTATTTCTCTGTGCTCTTCAAAGAAACTCTCAATCATCTGAGGTCCTTTCTTTGCAGGATCAATGAACAC
>DUJB01000045.1:0-688 GCA_013330055.1 Nitrosopumilaceae archaeon | reverse complement strand
GCGGCATCTTCGATCTCGACTCTGTTAAGCATTGTAGTCCATACCATGGGTCCTATCTGATGATATCCTTGTCGTATTGATTCTAAAACAACAACTTCAACGATTCTTCTAAAGCCTTCATCGGCTTTTACATTTTCAAAATCTTTGTCTCTAACAGCTCGCTTTGCATTTTTTACATCAATTTCGATTGATCTTTTCAGAGCTTCAATCGCGTCTGGAATCTGATTTAAAATGGAAAGATAGCATCCCTTGTTGTACCAAGCCATTCCATCTGTTGGATCAGAATCAATCGCCTTTTCTACACACTCTAGCGCTTTTTCATAGTTCTTTGTCTCATAATGGACCAATCCCTTTAGGTTCCATGCATCTGCATTTGTGACATCGATTTGTAGTACCTTGTCATAAGATTGCATTGCTGCACTAAAATCATCCATGTGAAATCTAGCATATCCTAATTTTATCAAAGAATCAACATGACCTGGATCTATTCTTAATGCCTGTTCAAATGTTTGTGCAGCCTCTTCCATCTTCTCATCTGCCATCAACCTGATTCCTTTTTTGAAAATTTTATTTCTAGAGTAATCCGCATCAGTCAGCTTGGACTCTTCCTCTTTTCTTGCCTTGTCGTCAACCATTGTTTTCATTGTATCAATGAATTCTACTAGATAAATACCATTCAGAGTATGAT
>DUJB01000060.1 GCA_013330055.1 Nitrosopumilaceae archaeon | reverse complement strand
ACCTTAAACTGGGAAAAACAGATAGCGTTATCTATCGACCCAGAAGAGGCAGCAAAGATTCACGGCAGAGTTGGCCAGATAAACGGAAACACAGTTCCCTGTACAATGTGCGGAGGTGCGTGTGTGTATATCATGCTTCCACAACAAAGAAACAACACACCAGATGATGTAGCAAAGCTACAACAGTCTAGCTAGAACCTTATCAAGACTAGGTACCGTCTTGTAGTTTGACATTTCATCAGGACCAATCCATCTGTATTCAGAATTTTCCCAGTTTAGTTTTATATCAGATTCTTTTACAGTAAACAAAAAGGGATGAATTATCCATCCGTGATTGGAATATTGCGAGCTCACTTGCATCTGGTTTGCAGTTTTTGCAAGAACTATATTGTTTTCTATTATTCCAGTCTCTTCAAATATCTCTATTTTTGCCCGTTGTAGGGGCTCCTCGGTTCCTTCTATTATTCCACTTACTCCACCCCACAAGCCCCTCATGCTTTTTACATTTTCACTGCGTTTTAAGATAAGATATTTTTCTTGGCTTGATAAGAACGACGTAACTATTCTGGTATAATTCAACTATTTCTCAATGGCATCTATCATTCTAATTAATTTCTTGTAAGAATCGTCAAGATCTACGTTTTTAGCAAGCCTTTCCTTGACGGCTACTGCGTATCTTATTATTTCATCTGACTTGTTTTCCTGAACTAGAGTAAGCATTCTACCAATGTCTTTCCAGAACTCTTCGGCATATTTTCGTATTTCCGGATTTGAAATTATGGTNNCCAGCCATCTTTTCAGTCAGGATAATCTTTTCATCTTTTGACAAGATGTTGGCAAAGGCCAGATTTATGAGATGAGTCATTCCAAGGATTACCGCGGTTTTTTTGTCATGTTCTGAGGCATCTATTGTAACAAAGTTTGCTTCGCTAAAGAGAGACTTTGCCAAGGCAAGTTCTCTTTTTGCATCACGAATGGGAATGGAGATGATATTTGCACCTTTTACTTTTTTTGTTCCAGGTCCAAACATTGGATGTATGCAGATCGGAATCACCTTGTCTGGAATCTTGTAAAGTGCAGAAACCACTTTGGTCTTCAAAGATGATATGTCAATTAGACACGAGTCCCTTTTCATCTCTTTTGCAATCAGTCGTATTATTTCTGGTGTCTTTTTTGTCGGAGTACATAGTATGACATAGTCCACTGAAAGAATTGCACCAACAAGTGATTTTGCTTTTGTCACTGATTTGTTTAGGATCTCTTTTTCAGAATCATAGCCAATTACTTCAAAACCCTTTTCAATAAAATATTTTGAGAACCACTTGCCCATCTGTCCTTCGGCGCCAATTATTGCAATTTTTTTCTTCATTTTATTTACTCAAAGCCTTTTCAATTATTTGCATTCCCTCGTCTAGTAATTTTTCTGGTTGACACGCAGAAATTCTTATAAAGTTTTGATAATTTCCAAACGCCTCCCCTGGTGCAATTGCTACTCCCTGATCTAAAAGTTGGTTTGTAAAATCAACAGCATTAAAATTTTCTTTTCGTACCTTACAAAATAGGTACATTGCTCCATCGGGTGCTACAAAGTCTAACTGCATTCCTTTTGCCATCTTGACCAACAGATCTAGTCTGTTTCTCATGGTTTTAGTATTATCGCTTGTATCGGAATCAAGCGCCTTTAGGGCTACATACTGGATTGGCTCTGCCACGTTTGTCATACACAGGGCCTGAAGCTTGGCCATCTTGTCTATTATTTCAGGGTGTGCTACTGCATATCCTATCCTAAATCCAGTCATTGCATGAGATTTGGAAAACGACTGTGTAATGATGCTTTTCTCATATTCGTATGAAAGGACACTCTTCCAGTCATTATATGAATAATCAGAGTAAATNNAGTATCTTTCCAGTTGGATTGTTTGGATAGTTTAGAACAATCATTTTTGTATTTGGGTTTATCACACTTGCAATCTGATTTACTGACGGTTCCCACCTGTTTTCTAGTGTAGTCTGAATTGTCCTTACCTTGATTCCAGAATTTAATGCATTTTCAGCATATGCTGGCCATGCAGGTTCAACGATTATCATCTCGTCACCAGGATTCAAAAGTGTGGAAATTGTCAAAAATACTGAAAATCTTGCTCCAGGAGAAACCATGACATTTTCTGTTTTTATTTTTGCATGATATCTATCAGCGGTCTTTTTTGCAAGAGCTTCTCTAAACTCCGGCATCCCTTTTGATTCACCATATTTTGTAAATCCCTTATCATACACTTGAGCAAGGGATTCTTTGACTATTTTTGGTGGGAAAAAGTCTGGCTCGCCTACTTCCATGTGTATTATTTTTTTTCCTTGTTTCTCTAAAGATTTTGCTTTTAAAAAGACAGAAAGATGTGTCTGCTTGTTGACTGACTGGATTTTTATGGACTCGTTTAAAAGAAAATTTAAAAACATTGTAGCAATCTTCTCATCAAGTCCCATATCTTTACAAAGCAAGATCACTTTGGCTCTAAGTTGATTTTCTCGCTCTTCATTTGTTATGTTCAAATGCAGATTATTTTTCAAGTTGCCAATCTGTTTTGAGATCTCTGCTCTTTCTTTTAAGAGACGTATCATATCAAGCGTGATTTTGTCCATCTGGTCACGCAGTCTGTCTATATCTGACATTTTCTATCGTAGAACGGGTGGTATGAGGCCGCATTTTATGGCATGATCTGCCAAAACTACAGAGACTAGAGAATCAACAACTGGTGGGGCTCGTGGTACAACACATGGATCGTGTCTTCCTGTGACAACAAGTGATGTGGGTTTTTTTGTCTTGACATCTACAGTGATTTGTTTTTTTGCAATAGATGAAGCCGGTTTGAATGCAACACGCAAAACAATTGGCATTCCATTTGACAATCCGCCCAATATTCCACCTGCATTGTTTGTCTTTGTTACGATCTTTCCATTTTTTACAATATATTGATCATTATTTTNNGGGATAGAATATAGCGCCTTGGAAAGGTCAGACTCTAATGATCCAAATATTGGCTCCCCGAGACCAAGAGGAATATTTGTTGTTATTGATTCTATTATTCCGCCAAGAGAGTCTCCA
Organism: Nitrosopumilaceae archaeon; assembly: GCA_013330055.1. GTDB lineage: Archaea > Thermoproteota > Nitrososphaeria > Nitrososphaerales > Nitrosopumilaceae > UBA8516 > UBA8516 sp8516u. The sequence continues at coordinate 934 of DUJB01000060.1, read as the reverse complement.
CTTTTTCTTGCAGCAAGAATTGCTGCGCGCATCTTTTGTGCAATAGTTTTGTCAGGACATCTTACTTCATTTGAGTAAATTTCTTTTTTCATCCTGTGATCAGCTTGTGATTTCATCTTTATCTTGCCAATCTGTGTTGTATAAGAATAGGTATCTATTCCAATAGTTTTTGCGAGTAATTTTTTTGCAATAGCACCTGCCATAACAAATGTTGCTGTTAATCTACCCGAAAATCTGCCTCCTCCACGAAAATCGTTAAACCCCTTGTACTTTGCCCACGCTGGATAGTCCGAATGTCCAGGTCGTGGTTTTCTAATCAACTGTTCATAATCTTTAGAGTGCTGGTCTTGATTCCAAATTATCATTGCAATTGGAGCGCCTGTTGTATATCCTCTGAATACACCTGAGAGAATCTCAACAACGTCGCCTTCCTTTCGTTGTGTTGAAACTAACGACTGGCCTGGTTTTCTAAGGTCAAGCATCTTTTGAATGTCTTTTTCTTCTAGCTCTAAACCTGCAGGACATCCATCTACTACAGCTCCGATACATCTTCCATGACTTTCGCCAAAACTTGTAAAACCAAATCTTTCTCCAATCGAACTCCCAAGCATCACATAAAATTCTCTGTTGGATGCTTATAATTCTTCTATGACGAAATTAACAATTTTGTTGTCTATGAAGCTTGATCATGAATTACAAGTTTGGAAATGATGATTTTAAAACAAAAACTAGACCATGATACAAAATCTGGACTAGCTTGAAAGGATTTTTCCACCAACCTTGTTCATGTCTTCTATAAAACTTGGATAAGAGACATCAACTGATTCTGGGTCAGAAACTGTGCAGTTGCCAACGTACATTCCAGCTATGCAAAAAGCCATAAACAGTCTATGGTCATCTGCAGAGTCAAGCTCTGCGCCTGTTGGGTGCATTG
>DUJB01000038.1 GCA_013330055.1 Nitrosopumilaceae archaeon | reverse complement strand
CTACATTCTTACCTGGATTTCAAACGTTTGAAGACATAGTGTTGGTTGCAAACGAATCTCTTGATCTAGGTAAGGTGACGCTAGGCTTGTTTCAAGATATAGGCATAACGTTAGACGAGGTAAGAGTGTTAACGGTTGAAGGAAGCAAGCGCTACGAAATAGGGAAAATTGGATTTAGAGTTAATCTTTATTTGTTATCCAAAATGATGATAGGAACAAAAAGGAAAAAAATCGCCCAAAAAGAGTTTGAATTAAGAGATATCGTGTTGTCAGTGGTATGAATTATTTTGAGAAGAAGAAATTTAAATTTTGAAAAAGGTCGTAGGAATTAGATTTATAGTAAAATGTACTGCCACAATCTTTGCATGTGCCAATATCCTTCTTTCTTTCAAAACAAGTGCTTCCGCATTTAGTGCAAATTTTTATTTTTTTATCTATACGCATTTTCATTTCAATCTACATTTTTCCTAGGATTAATTTTCTGATCCTTCAAAAATGGATTTCATTGTCTTTATCCACACAGATCTTAGAGTTTCATCATTTTTTCCAACAACTCTCATTAAGGTCAAACCGTTGTACAAGGCAATCATTCCTTTTGCAATCAAAACCAGATCATTTTGGTCTTTAAAAAATCCAGTATCTTTTCTTATTTGTTTTAAAAATTCAGTTATGAGAACAACTAGTTCTTCTCTGTATTTGATAATTGTTTGTTTTAATCTTGGGTTTCTCGCAGATTCTGCAAGACCTTCAAGCCAGATTCTTTCAGTTTGTTGTGTCTTGCCAACCAACACATCATAAAATATTCCTAAATCGGTGGCAAGGTTTTGTCTTTTAGCAAACAAACCTTCTCTAGTTATTATGAGATTTTTTTGGTTGTCTTTACAAATTGCAAAAAAAAGATCTTCCTTGGTTGGAAAATAAAGATATGGCGTCCCCTTGCTGACTCCTGCAGCTTTTGCGACATCATCCATTCTTGTTTGAGAATAGCCTGTTTTTGCAAAAGTTTTCATTGCTGCCTCCAGTATTGTCTGTCTTACCTTGATTTTGTGCTCTTCAGAAACCTGTGGCATTACATCAATCCAGTTTATTTGGGATGTTATTGGGTTGCTCTTCTTGCCATTTATGTGAACAATCCAAACACTGTCCATCTATTTGTCTTGGACTATTCCATCTGATGAACACATCAACGGATCCACATGCAGGACAGATAAATCCCATATGGGGAAACTTTGGTGCATAAATTGCAAGAGTGTCTGGCTTTCTGACATTATTGGTATTTATCCATATTTCTGATGTGTGATCCATTTGTGTGTCCATGTTGTATGTTAATTATCAAACGTTATATAAAGATAACTGACCGGTCAGTCATTATATTTATATTAGGTCTCAAAGACGGAAATGGCATGAAGTTAGAAAATAAAATCATATTGGGATTAACGATCTCTGTCTTTGTCTTATTAGTACAAAATCAAGAAGCTTTAGCAGAAAGGGTGATTGTCAACGAACAAGGAGATAATCCCGCATGCAGATCAGCCAAGTCATGTTTTCTTCCTTCAAATATGGTTATTCAACAAGGCCAAGATGTTACCTGGCATAATGCTGACTCGTCAATTCATAGCATTATAACTCAAAGTCAGCAGTTTGGCTCAAGCGGAATCATCAGCAGTGGCAATATTTTGCCAGGAGAATCCTATTCTCATAGATTCGATGAAACAGGATATGTCAACTATTATTGTGTTCTTCATCCTTGGATGCAAGGATTGGTCGTAGTAGAATAGGAGCTTGATGAAGAAATGACAACACATCTTTAATACGATGTAATGGTTTTAACTAACATTGTCACAACTTAATGTTCCAGTAAAGACTTGTAAGAACTGCGGCGAGATTTTTGTAACTGGTTACCATGCTTCGGTTGGAATTCAATTCTGGTACACTGCTTTGACCTTTATTGGTGGAATAATTTACTGGGCCGTGAGGGGAAGAAGTGAAAGGCGCCCAAAATGTAAAGGCAGGGAACTAGACACATCATTCAAGCTACTTGAAGTTTGAAATTATTAAAATTAGCAATCTCTAAAGTACATGAATTTTTTATTTTGAACCATATTTCTTTCCACAGATTTCACACTGCCAATGGCCCTCCACAATACGCCACTTGTGTTCATGATTATCTTTTCGCAAAACTATCTCATCCGTGAAACGTAGGCTATCATTTGAAATGGTAAAATCATGATGAAAGATCTGACATAGGTAAAAAATCTGGTTTTAGAGTGCAGAAAGAAACGGAATTGCGCCCCATTGATCTAGATGATAGTCTAGTATGTCTGAACAAATCTTGTCATACTTGTCATAAAAGGTCCTTGCATCCTCTTCCGTGGCTTCAAATATTGCCATTCCAGTTTTGTTATCTTGGAAAGGACCAGACCAAATGAAATTTCCTCTTGACTGCCAATCGTTTACAAGTTCAATCACGGATGGAACAACCTTTTTGAGATCCAATTCGGTTGTATCTGCTTTTAGTCCGCTTACCAAAACCCAGACTGACTTTTGCTCATTTGCTTTTGTTATTTGTGACATGACACTAAATAGTAATTTTGCTATTTAAACACTAAAAACATTACAGGTTCTGATTCTAATTCTATAGAATGAGAATTAGCTCGCCCTACTGCAAAAAAACCGTTGGAACCTTTGGAATTTTCTAATATACTCAATAAACCATATAAGAACAATGAATATCTTATCTGATGAAATATTTGATAAATGCAAACAAGTTCTTTGGGTTAAGGACATTGATCACCTATGAACAAAAAAGTAGGAGATGCATCTATGAGAAAAGACTCATGTCGTAGTTGCGGTTATGAACTTCAGGCCTTCAGGTTATGCCAAATTTGTGAGATACCAACAACATTTCATTGTCCTAGATGTGACATACAGACGGATGAACAATTCCACAACCAATGCAGATTTATAAAATCCCAGATATTAGTTACCGTATAACTCATATTTTTTTAAGTGGTTAACTTCATCAGTAATTTCGTTAAAGGTTAAGAGTAATTACAAGCCCGATAACTGAATTTACTTTTTTTCTTTTCTTAAATTTTCTTGTTCTTTGATTGCTTTTTGTAATTCTTGGTTTTGCTTATGCAGTAGAATCTTTGTTTCTCTAATTTGTCTCGAAATCCAATCAATCTTTTTTTGGATTCTTTTGTCTTCTTCAAAATTCATATTTCTGTCCTTAAACTTTTTCCTCTTTTATCCGTACCTGAAATACATTTGATACGAACAATTAATGGGTACAAAATAGTTCCATGATGGTATCTGGATCTTACCAGACCCGCTTTCGATGTAAGGTCGAGTTCTGTTTTTGCATGACTCTCTAATCATGAATGGTCGAGATGGCAAAATATGATGAGTCCGTTGTACTTGAGATAAATCCTAGTTTCTTTTCAACTTGGGATTTTTCGCATCTGCCATAACAACTACTCCAAGACTCGATTTATCAAAAATATATTAATCCCTTCAATTCAAGCTGATTATAGATTTACTATGGTCTACGTCGATGGGTTTGTAATTCCATTACCGAAAAAAAATTTACAAATATACCGCCGTATGGCTCAGCAGGGCTGCAAGATGTGGAAAAAGCATGGTGCCATTGAATACTTTGAGTGTGTTGGTGACGATCTCAATACAAAGATGGCTGGGATTAAGTTCCCAAAAACAGTCAGAGCAAAGCCTAGTGAGAAAATAGTGTTCTCTTTTATCGTATTCAAATCAAAGACACATCGAGATCGAGTCAATGCAAAGGCGATGAAAGAACTCACGAACGATCCCAGGTTTAAAAATATGCCAATGCCATTTGATCTAAAGAGAATGGTCTACGGTGGGTTCAAAGTTATTGTAAAGGGGTAAGTTACAAAGAGATGCATATGCAAAAAATCACCCCGTTCTTGTGGTTCGATAATAATGCAGAAGAGGCTGCAAATTTTTATGTCTCGATTTTTAAAAATTCTAAGATTGGAAGCATTACGCGCTATGGAGAAGAGGCGGCAAAGGTCTCAGGAAGGCCAAAGGGGACGGTAATGATCGTGACATTCCAGCTTGATGGACAAGAATTTGTGGCGTTAAACGGTGGTCCACACTTTACCTTCTCGGAAGCCATATCATTCGTAGTGAACTGCGAAACACAGGAAGAAGTAGACAAGCTATGGGAGAAACTTTCTGAGGGTGGAGAAAAAGTACAATGCGGCTGGCTTAAAGACAAG
>DUJB01000048.1 GCA_013330055.1 Nitrosopumilaceae archaeon | reverse complement strand
CACCATATGCTGATGCAATCGGCAAAAAGGTTTTTTCAAATGAAATTGATATGGATATTGTCATTCCTCAATACAAAATTGCCATGCAAGCAGAAATTACGCAATGGTGGCTTGATGGAAGGATCACAGATGAGCATTTTGCAAAAAGTTTGGAGATATTAACTGAAGACGAGATAGATCTAGGCAGTACTGTTGAATTTATTTCTAAAGATTCTAGGAATGTAATTTTTACAGACCCTCCAAAAGATTTGAAAGACGATCTTTTAGAGTCTGATACAACTATAGAGTGGGTAAAACAAAGAGAAAAAAATATTTTGTTAATGGTACCATTTGCTGAAAATATTGAAGAAGAAATCTCTAATGATGAGTTACCAAAATCTCTACCTCAATGGTTCAAGACCAGAGCAATTTGGTGGATTTCAGGTAAAATCACCCATGAAGAATTTGTTAGTGGGATGCAATATCTTTTCAAAAATTAAAAGGCTAATTCCTGTTAGTGTTGGGTTTTCAGATATTTCAGCCCATCATAGAGTTATTTCAGTAATTTAGCCCGTCACATAAAAAAAGTCTGAGACAGTCAAATCATGATACTGCAGCTGTGCGACATACATTCCAGGCTCAAATGGTTTTGAAAGCACTTCGTTGAATTGGCCAGACGAAGTATCCTTTAATACAATCTCATCAATGTGGTTTCCTCTCTGATCAAATATGTCGACGAAAAGATCCTCACGGAAGGAGAGAGTTTTTTGGACTGCTCCAGAAATTACAAGCTTATCATTATCAAACACTGCCTCTACAACTGCAGCTCTTGACCTTGCCGGAAGGTGTCTTTCAATTAGTCGTTTGAGCTCTGAGAGTTTTGCGTCTGCCTTTTCCAGGTTCTGGTCTGCTAGTGCAGATGTGATTTCACCAAATATGATCTCAAACTTGTCAGAGTTTGAACTAAGATTTGCACCACCGAATTTTTCGACAAACTCTTTGAGTTGCTCAAAATCCTCCGATAGAGTAATCCGCTCAAGATCTGATGATGAGTAGGTTCGGTCTATTTTTTCTTCAACATTGACTAGCTGGGATGCTTGTGCATTTTGGTATTGTAACATGATTACGTAAAGACCAGACTCTACTGGAGCCTCCCATTGAGTGAAAAATGCGCCGTGTTTGGTATCATGGAATTGTAGTGAGCTGTGTTTTTCTCCGTCCATCGAATAGACAGTAACATAGATTTGCTCTCGCCTATCCATGTCAGGCTTGTCAACATAACCTTGCAGTATCCAGAATCCATNNACTACATAGTCAGATGCGGTATTGAGCATATCTGAAAATTCATCAGAGTGGGGAGCAAAACCAGAGTTGTAAAAGTTAGAGACCGTGTTGGATAATGCATCAAGCTTTTTTCTGTACTCGATTCTTTTTAGCTCATCACTGCTGTAACCTACATCAGAGCCATGTGGGTCTTTGCTATATGCAGCTGAGACCTCTTGCCATTCATCAAATATCTTGCGCACCATATTGTCTGCTGCATCAAGATCATTTTTAATTACAAGCGCACGAGCCTCATCCACTTTGGATTTAATTGAATCAGCAAAGTCGACATAACCTGGCAAGAATCTGCTTTTAGTTAGACTCAGCTCAACTAAATCCTCAACTGATTGCGCTCTCTGTAAAATGTCTGCCGCTCTAATCTTGTAGGCATCCTTGGAGTATGCATCTAGCTCACTTTTTATCTCTGGTGCAATTGCACTTGCCCACGAAAGTAAAACCTCAATTCTGTCTATTTTTGATACAGATGGATTTCCTTGTTCCATTTGCTGAGCTGTATCAATTATTTTTAGAGCATTGTTTATTGTGAATAGGTTTTTGTTATCAGCCTGAAGCTCGGCCTTTGCCTTCATGTCCTCATACTCAAACTTTAAGATAGATAACGGGTTTCGCTTTTCTCGAAGATCATTCATTGATTTATCAAATTCTGATACAACCAAAAGAATCTCTTCAAGAGAATTTTGCTCTTTTACCTGAGCAAGGAGAGTCTCCCAATTATCAAGTAGAGCGTCATTAATGTTAATCCCCTTTAGGATCTCAATTGCCTTTGATATCCTTGATGAGGCATCTATGACATTTTTCATGTCCTCAATCTTTTTTTGCGAATCTAGAATCTGGTCTACTGAGGTTGCCAAGGTCAATTGATTACGAATCTCGTCCCATTTTGGAGAAAGTAGGTTTGCAAGCTCTGAGTTTTGTTCCGAATCAGATGAGATGAATCTATCTACTTTATCGAGTTGGCGTAAAAGCAAGGCTGCCTTGTGGAGTTTATCTACTTTGTCTTTTTGTTCTAAGAGTTTTTCAATAGACTCTTTTTCAAAAAGCGAGGGCTTTGTTGACTCCCACTGGCTTGACACAAAACGATATAGTGGATCATTTTTTTGCAATACTACATCAAGATATCGAGATTTGGATAGAAGATCAATTAGGGAATTTATCTCCTCGCTGTAAATTGGAGCAGTACCGCGAGCATAGATAAATCCTATCTCTTCTTTAACTGGTCTGCTCAGAATAGACTGGGTCTTTGTCATAAGATTGAGAAGAGACTCGTCTAGCTCTGCAAAACTTTTTTGAGGAGCCTCTTGGAGCTTTATTGGATCAGAGTTTGAAATTAAAATAAATACATCATTTAGTGTTTCTATTGCCTTTTGGGTGTTGCCTATGTCATAATAAAAAATTGCAGAGTATGTTTTTCTGTCAATGTCTTTTGCAATATCAAATGGGATCTTGTTTTCTTCTACAAGGGAGGCAGTTTTTGCCAAGGCGTTCTCTATTGCAGGTCTTATTTCATCATCAATTTCAAGGATCTCGTCACTTATGAAAAACTCGTCCATCAAATCAACATAGATTGCTTCTAGTGCCGAGATTGTATCCTCAGATGGTATGGCACTTGCTGCGGATAATCTTTCAGTGTAAAAGTTCATGGCAGTATCGGTTTTTTTGCCAACAAAATCAATTTTTTCAGAGACTAGCTTTGTTGCAGAATCCAAATACTCTGCTCCGGTTTTTTCTTTAAAGACAGATGAGCTTACCTTAAACTCGTCACTTTTGGTATCATCGCCATAGAAAATCTTTATTTCATAATTTCCTTCCAGTCCGCAAACTCTTCCCTCAAGTGGAATCGGTTCTGTTAGAAACAAACCATTTGAAAGGGGAACGATTTGCTGAATCTGACACAAGTCCCCTCTAGGATTTATGATTTCTAAAATTAGAAACGAGTCGGCATTGACCTGGGACAGCTTGCCATAAATGAAAATGTCCTGGCCTTTTTTAAATTCCGTATAGTCGCCAAGTATGGTTATCCCCTGTGAGCTTTGGGCATAGGCAGCTGGTATCAGTAAAAGTATAGCTAGTGATAGCCCCACCGCAAACTCCTTCATGAAAAGATCGATGCGCCACAATCATACTTAAGGTTTGGGTATCTTTGTTCCAGATTATTTATTGATATTCAAGTTGTTGTTCTAGAAAAATTCTGAAAATTCTTAATTCCTAGTTTAATCTTGAAAATTCATGAATCAAATAATGGTCTTAGGCGTTTTAATTGCTGTTGCTGTTTTTGTTATAAATTATATCGCTTGGGGCATGGCTTTCCCATGGTCTTCTGGAGCGATTTTAGCATTTGTTGTAGGTTCATTGTTAGTGGCTCCTATAATTGCTGGATTTAGAATCAAGAAAAAAACCTCAATAAAATATGCAACTTTACAAAGTTAACTAAATGATTCTAATCTAGTGAAGGATAATTTATCAAATATATATAAATAATAACAAATGTTCGTTTTATAAGTTGAATATGTCTAAAAGTAAAATCGCCCTCGTTTCACTAGCGATGATTGTTATAGCAGTATCTTCCCTAAATTCCATCTATGCCCAAACAATTCAGGATATGTCATGCTCTAGCTGTATTACCATATCTGATACCAAAACTTTGGGGCTTCACAAAAATCTCCNNACTCTAATCTCAATAATCCAGAAACCCCAATAACAATCACAGTGACTAACCCAATTGGTAACCTAGTTACAGTACAGCAAATTATGGTAGCACCAAATTCCGACTTTAACGTTAAATTTAACTCCGGTAGCCCTCTCTGGACAAAGGATGGTATGTATATAATTAAAGCACAAGGAGGGAGCCAATCTACAGTCTTTAAAACACAAGTAGAGTTAACTGGTGGAGTTCCTACCGGTGTAGAATGTGCTGTAAACGAATTAAATGCCAATGATTATTGTATACCATATAGCATTACTGGTGCAACTGTATCAAGTTCATCACTTAACACAAAAAACAAATCAATTGTGATAATGTTGAGTGACT
>DUJB01000027.1:29168-29381 GCA_013330055.1 Nitrosopumilaceae archaeon | reverse complement strand
ATTCCTGAATTTAGCAACATTGTATTTACAATACTAATTTTAACTACAATTTTTGTCGTGATTTTAGGCAAATCAAAAATTTTTGAAATCATTCATAATTCAAGATTTTAAAATGACATCTATGATGTCTAATTATGTATAACAATACATTATTACCAGATTTATCATCTAATGATATCTTGGATTACAACAGTTTTTGTGATGAAGTTTTAG
>DUJB01000027.1:28937-29160 GCA_013330055.1 Nitrosopumilaceae archaeon | reverse complement strand
CTATTTTGAATCCAAGTGAAATTTTAGATAAAATTTTACAGTTAAAAAGAAAGTACAGTTTAGTATGATTTCTGAATTGTCGAGTTAGACTAAGCTAATTTTTCGTTAACTTATATACAGAAATACTACCTATCAAAATTTGTGGCAATTCTAGAAATCAAAGATCTACATGTATCTAGGGATGGAAAAGAGATACTAAAAGGTGTAAATCTAAAGACAGGTC
>DUJB01000027.1:0-28890 GCA_013330055.1 Nitrosopumilaceae archaeon | reverse complement strand
TACAGTAAGAGAATTTCAAAATTATCTTAAAAAAAATCTTGACTCAGTTGGTCTAAAGCACGACTTTTTATCAAGATATCTAAATGAAGGATTTTCAGGTGGAGAGAAAAAGAGATCCGAGGTTTTACAGATGGCAGTTTTGCAGCCAGTTATTTCAATTTTAGATGAACCAGATTCCGGATTGGATATAGATGCTGTACAGTCTGTTGCAAAAGCAATCAGCCTTACTGCCAGACCAGATGCTACAATTATAGTAATTACCCATTATGCAAGAATTCTCAAATTTCTTTCAAGGTTGGATTTTGTTCATGTTCTTGCAGATGGCAAAGTGATTAAAGAAGGACCAAAGGAGCTTGCCGACGAGCTAGAGCAAAAGGGATATGGCTGGCTTGGAATCCAAGAACCAATCCAGTCGTAATTTTAAATAAAGCTCAAAAGAGAACTAGCCACATGTCAGAAGAACGTCAGTTTTTCAATTTCTCGTTTTTCAAAGTAGATCCAAAATGGAGGTGGATGGCAGATTTAGCAAAAGAAGAGTCTGCAAAAGAGGTAGAAAATATTCTAACGCACTCTGGAATAAAGTACAGATCATATTCTACACTTGGATTAAGAGATGATGCCGAGTTTTTGCTCTGGTTTGCCTCTGATAACATAGAGCAGATTCAGGATGTAGTTTCAAAAATCTATCTTACCGTCTTTGGCAAGTACATCTTTCCAACACACGTGTATCTTTCCAATACAAGAGCTTCATTATATGCAAAAAGTTCTAGTGGACACGGATGGCTAGCAGGAGAAGAACAAAAAAAATACGCCATTATTTATCCATTCATAAAAACAAGAGAGTGGTACCTTTTACCATTAGAAAAAAGAAAGGACATGATGGATGACCACATCAAAATAGGACAAAAATATCCCGAGGTCATTTTAAACACAACATACTCATTTGGAATCCACGATCAGGATTTCATGTTGGCATTTGAAACAGATCGCCTTGACAAGTTCCAAGACTTGATTATGGATTTAAGAGAGACTCGGGTTAGTGCTTTTATCAAAGTAGACACGCCCATGATTGTTGGGATAAAAAAAGATATTATTTCTTTGATCAAGAGTCTTGGATAATGAAGGCACTAAAAGAGTGGGCAACCGTTGTTAAAGCATTAGAAAATGGGAACCAGACTGTATTGTTGCGAAAGGGAGGCATTTTAGAAACATCTTCGGGTTTTGTTCTAGAGTCAAAGAAATTTTTCTTGTTTCCCACATATGAACACCAGCAGCACGATTCGCTAAAATCACAATTTTATAGTTATTTATCAGATGTAAGAGAAACTCAGCCAAAAAAAGGTGTTAACAAAATAACATCATATGCAGAAATCATTGAAGAAGTGGATCTCACAGATATGAAAAAAATCGAAGAGCTGTCATCATTTCACATATGGAGTGATTCTTACATCAAAGAAAGAATGAACTGGATGCCAGAAAAACCCATGAAGACAATCTTTCTCAAAGTTTACAAGATACCACAATCTGAGATCCCACTTTTAGATGAATATCAAGGATGCAAATCTTGGATAGACATAAATGTAAATTCAGAGGCTGGACGATCGGTTTTGAGTGATCAAGAACTCAATGAAAAGCTTGAAAGATTCAGGGAGATTGTAAATTGAAATACAAAACACTAGGAAAAAGCGGAATCAAGGTTTCTGAAGTAGGATTTGGAGCATGGACTATCGCTCTTGACTGGTGGGGCAAAAAAATCGATGATGACGAAGCAAAACGCATGCTAAAAAAGGCATATGATGTGGGAATAAACTTTTTTGAGACTGGTGACATGTATGGCAAAGGAAAAAGCGAGAAACTGATCGGCGAGGTATTTCATGGGATGCGTAACGATATTGTCATTTCAACAAAGTATGGTTATGACTTTGAAAGTGCGGCACAAATAGGACATACAGAGCTTCCACAGAAATTCGATCCATTGTTTACAGAAAATGCATTGAAAAAAAGTTTAGAACGGTTACAAACTGATTACATTGATGTCTATGGTTTGCACAACCCAAAGATGCATCACATAAAAGATGATACAATATTTCAAACACTTGATAAAAAAATGCAAGATGGAATAATCAAGACATATCAAGTGGCACTAGGCCCTGCCATAGGTTGGACTAGGGAAGGGTTGGAATCTATGAATAGAAAAAATGTCAGTGCAGTACAGACAGTATATAACATTTTAGAGCAAACACCNNGGAATACTTACGGGAAAAGTAAATGCAGAAACAAAGATTGATGAAAAAGACCATCGCTCAGTCCGCAAGGGCGAATGGATAAAAGAATCTCTAAAAAAAGTAGAACAACTACAACCAATAGCTAAACGCAATGGCCTTGCCATGACAGAGTTTGCCATCAAATTCATCCTTTCAAAAAACGCAGTTTCTTCTGTATTGCCTACTGTAATTAGCACCGATGAGATTGAAACCTTTGCGGCAATGTCTGATGGAAAGTATCTAAATTCCCAAGACATGAAAGAGATAACAGACATGTATAACCAATGGCCTCAATACGAGTTGAAGGCATCTTTACAGACTGCCTAGCGTGATATCAATCTAGATTTTAGTGAGCTTATTTCTGATTGCATTTCAATAATTTTTGAATCGATTTCTTGTTCAGGTTTGGCCTTTTTTACTGTTGATCTCCATCCTAAGAGAAATTGTAAAATTGACAGCGTATTAATTATCATCATCTGTTCAACAGTTCCTCCAGAGACATTTCTCATGTCAAAAATGTTCCATTGACTAAGTGAAGTTATTGTCACAACAGAACCAGATATCAGTAGAGCTGGATTCTTTGCAGGATACACTATGTAACTTTCTAAGGTTTGAATTATGATACTAGTCTGACCAATCTTGGCTAGAGATAAAAATACTAGTGAAAAAGGAAGAAAGGGTTTGGGAATCATGCACAGGTCATCGATTCCAGTTTCCCATTATGATATCCGCAGCTAGCACAATAATGTAAACTGCGTTCACGAGGAATCTTTAGTTCTACAGCAGATTTTGTGTAAAACAATCTGTTCCCGCAGTTTGGACATTGGGTGTATAGTTGAACCATTAAATCAATTTAATGTAAATTTTGATTATAAGGCGCGCGTAGAAATGATAAATCATCCATTTTATGCAGGAATGTAGCCTTCTATCGCATATTCGTGTTCTACAAAATATTCCACTCGTGTCTTTTTGAATTCTCTTGAACTAAACAGAATCTTATATTCGTCTATACCAATTTGTTTCTGAATTTCTTTTGCCATGTCTTCTGCATCTCCTTGGGATTTACAGTGGATCATTGAAAAGACGCTGTATGGCCAATCTTGGTATACTGGTCTTTGGTAGCAATGGCTTACCTGTGGAAACGCTCCTAGTTTTGAACCAATTTCATCTATTTTTTCTGAAGGAACATTCCAGACAATCATTCCGTTTGCAACAAATCCTGCATCCCTGTGCCGTAAAATTGCGGCAAACCTGCGCATGACACCGATTTCCTCGTAGTATTTTACTTTATCAAGAAGTTGTTCTTCTGTTATTCCAAGTTTTTGTGCGGATTTCAAAAATGGTCTGTTTGTTATTTCTAAATCTTTTTGGAGCTCACGTACGTACTCTTTGTCTTCTTCTGTCGCAGCAAACGAAACATCACGAATTTTTTTCTTTTCTTCTGTTGGTTTTACTTCTGCTTCCTTACCTTCCACCATGTCAAGTTTTACTCCAATTTTGAAAAGTTTAATGGTAGGAAGTAATCTTACTTTTTTTATTCCAGATAATTTAGAGAACTTGTCAACCTCAGTCTTTAGGTCACTTCCTGGTGGAACTGCAAGTGTAAACCAAAGATTGTATTCATGATTTCTTTCATAATTATGGCTAACACCGGGATGTTTGTTTACTTGAGTTGCAACATAGTCCAATTTTTCTGGTTCTATTGACATTGCAATTAATGCACTTTTGTAGCCTAACTTTCTTGTGTCAAAAATTGCGCTTAGTTGCCTGATGACTCCAGTTTTTTTTAGTGCAGCTAGTCTTTGCATCAGTTCATCGTCAGAGAGTTTGAATTTTTTTGCCATTTCCACATAAGGCTCAGGAACTAGCGGAAATGTCCACTGGATTTCATTTAGAATCTCTTTGTCTAAAACATCCATTGGCATTAAGAATGAAAAACTTTACGCAATTAAAAAATGTACCGAGTTTCTTGCAATCTATAAATACCATTCAGATGGTGCCAGAGTTATTGATAGTAGATCTAAATCTTAAGGGAAATTTGGTCATAGTTGTGGGTGGTGGACAAGAGGGCCTAAAAAAGATAAATTCGCTTTTGACACAGGATTGCAAGATTTTACTAATCAGCGATGAAACCAATAAACAGATAGAAAATTATGTAAAGCAGAAAAAAATAGTCTTCAAAAAAATGAAACTNNAATCGAGTGATTGTTGAAAAAGCAAAGAAAATGCGCTGCTATGCTTATGCTGCTGACGATCCCGCAGTTAGTGACTTTTCCCATCCTTCTGTGATAAACATAGAAGATACTGTGCAAATTGCAGTCTCCACAGGTGGAAGAAGTCCCGCAATGGCAAGAAAGATAAGAATGCAAGCAGAGCAAGTGTTTAAAAAAATCATCACAAAGGAAGACATACGTCAGATAAAACTGCAGGAATTTGCCAGATCATCTGCAAAAACAAAGCTTGCAACACCCCTTGAACGCAAAAAATTCTTGTATGGCGTTATAAATGACAATCAGGTAAAACAATTAATAAAAGAAGGAAATTTCAAAAAAGCACAGAAGCGAGTAATGGAGATGTTAGAATCAAAATGAGCTTTCATGTCATAAATGCCAGGGTTACTTTTCACAAATCACCAATCCACATGCTAGAACGATTCACATTCAAAGACTTGGATTCAGCTTATTCTTCATTTATGGAACATTCCGGTCTACAAGAATGTGTAATACTTCAGACATGTAATAGAGTTGAAGTCTTTGGTGCAGGAAATGCTCGTGATGTTGAAAGAATAAAGAAAACATGGGCATCTATTGCAGGACTGGAAGAAAATGCATTCATGGAAAATCTCGAAGTAAGTGAGGGGCCAGAGGCATATGAACATCTTTTAAAATTGACTGCAGGCCTTGATTCGCTTGTTGTTGGTGAGGAACAGATACTAGGTCAAGTAAAAGGTTCCATAGCAACAGCCAGAGAAGTAAATGCGTCTGGAAACAAATTGAATACACTTTTTGACAAAGCAATTCGAGTCGGCAGCAGAGTAAGAAATACCACTGGAATAAGTCGTGGAAGTATTTCTATTGGTTCAATGGCAGTCAAACTTGCAGAAGAAAATATTGATGATTTAAAATCAAAACGCATTTTGCTAATAGGTACAGGTGAAGCAGCAAGTCTTGTTGCAAAGTCATTAAAGAAAAGAGGAATAGAGTTTTTAGTAACAAGCAGAACTTTTGAAAGATCAAAAGCATTTGCAGAAACTGTTGGAGGAAAACCAACCAAGTTTGAAGCCGCTCTTGCCAGTTTCAAAAAAGTAGATGTCTTGTTTGTTGCAACTGTCGCACCTTATTTTCTTGTTACATATGATAGAGTAAAAGATGCAATGCAATCAAAAAAAGCAGGAATGATGATTCTTGATTTGTCAAACCCAAGAACTGTTGATGAGCGAGTTTCCACCATTGGAAGAATAAAGATGTTCAATTTAGATCAAATAGCAGAGATGGTAGACAAGAACATGAGAACAAGAATTGGAGTTGCAGCCTCTGCGGAAAAAATAATTAGTGAAGAGCTTCCAGTTGTAGAGGCAGTAATGAAGAGATTAGAAGTAGAACCCATAGTAAAAGGCGTTTTCAAAGACATCGATACGGTAAGAGTCAAAGAGCTTAGAAAGGCATTACAGATGCTTGGAGAAAATGATGAAGAGAAAATACGCATAATTGAGCAACTGACTCTAGCAATTGTAGAAGGAATCATATCAACTCCAATGAACAATTTGAGAAAGGCATCAGAGCAAGGAGATTCTGATTTGCTCAAATCAGTTACCAAACTTTTTGATTACAACACAAAAGAGTAACAGATTATATTGCTTACAGAGAGTGTTTTTTGCGTATGACATTTCCCAATGTTAGACTCAGACGATTACGAAAAAGCGAAAAGATTCGTGAGCTTTTAGAAGAAGTTAGACTGTCTCCAAAAGATCTAATTTGTCCAGTCTTTGTTCAGGAAGATTTGAAATCAAAATTACAAGTGGATTCCATGCCAGACATAGAAAGACTTCCGCTTAAGGAGGTTGTAAGTGAAGTAAATTCTATTGCAGATTTGAAGATTCCAGCTATCATGCTATTTGGAATTCCTACCAAAAAAGATGACATAGGTACATCTGCTTTTGATCAAAACGGCATTGTGCAAAAAGCAATTTCAGAAATAAGAAAAAACCTTGGAAATAAAATAGCTATAATGGCAGATGTTTGTCTTTGTCAATATACCAGTTCAGGACATTGTGGCCTTGTCAAGGGAGATACAATAGATAACGATTCAAGTTTAGAAGTTTTGAAAAAAATAGCTATTAGTCAGGCTCAAGTTGGTGTGGATGTAGTTTCACCTTCTGCTATGATGGATGGTCAAGTAAAGGCAATAAGACATGGCCTAGATGATGCAGGTTTTACCGATGTAGCAATAATGTCACATTCTGCAAAACATCGCTCCAACCTATATTCTCCATTTAGGGACATGGCACACTGTGCTCCACAGTTTGGTGATAGAAAGTCATACCAGCTACCGTACACAAACCCAACAGAGGCAATGAGAGAAGTTGAGACAGACATTGCAGAAGGTGTGGATATAGTAATGATAAAACCTGCTCTTGCATATCTTGATTTAATTGCAAAGACAAAAAGCAGTTTCAACATACCAGTAGCTGCGTACAGCGTATCTGGCGAATATGCATTAGTAAAGGGAGCAGCAAAGCAGGGCTGGATAAATGAAACCGATGTTACTTTGGAAATTTTAACTGCAATAAAACGTGCAGGTGCTGATATGATAGTAACATATCTTTCAAAGATTGCTGCAAAGGCTCTTAATGGATAAAAATGAGAGACGACGAGCGTTTTGAAATAGAACGCGCCCTTGATCTGATACCGCATGTTATTGGAGCAAGTTGGGCTACCACATGGTTTCGTCTAAACAAGATAAGAAAGCCAAGTAGAGAAGAATATAGAAACAAGGTAGTAGAACATGTTAAATTTTTAGAAANNTACGTAGAATACGATTAGATTTCTTTTTTCAAGTCGTTAAGAAATCTTTTCATAATTTTTGTTCTCTGTATAGATTCTTTTTTTGCAGTTTTTGTGTTCATTTTTTTTTCTAAAAGTAATAGTTTTTTATAAAAATGATCCAATGTCCATTCTTGATCATTTGGAATTCTTTTGTGACAAAAGGGGTCAGTTTTATTGTAAAACATTCTTTTTTCAATTCCCCCTATAGCAAATGTCCTTGCTATCCCTATTGCCCCTAATGCGTCCAGCCTATCTGCATCCTGAAGGACTTTCCCTTCCAAGGTGCTTGGAATCATACCTTTTGAGAAGCTATGTTCACGTATGGCTTGCGTAATTATGCCTATTTCATAACTAGTGTAACCATATCTTTTGAGTATCTTTTCTGCCTGGAGAGCACTTTGTGAAGATGCATTTTTCGATCTTTTATCTGATTTTGGATAAGACACCACGTCGTGTAAAAGAACAGCTGGACGTACCAATGTCATGTTTGCTTTTTCTTGTTTTCCGATTTTTTCTGCATTTTTGTAAACACGGTTTATGTGCTCAAAGTCATGCGCAGGATCATTTTTTGCTAGTTTTTTTTGTACTTCAGATTTTAGTTTTTTAATTGATTTCAATTCATAGTCTCCAGAATTTTGGTTTAACAAATTCTATTTTCTTTGTAGTTATCAATGTATTCCAATTTATGCATGCAAAGATGATAATCATAACAACACTGCTAATGTCTGTAACTAAAACTCCTACCAAACTGTCATCAAATAATTCTAAAAAGGGTTTTATTGTNNAATATTTTTTACTCGCATTATTCCGTATGCCATAAACAACAGATTGCTTGGTAATGGCGTTATAGCAAAAAGAAATGATGCAGAAAAATATCCATATTTTTTCTTCTTCATGTATTCCGCAAGTGTATCAAGACTTGATTTTCTTTCTGTTCCCATGAATCTACTAAAGAATCTGCTGATATACATGAGAATTATTCTTCCAATCAAAGCTCCTGTAGCTCCCACAACTGAGAGTGTGAGAATGTCAAATGAAGGATCTATTGTGTAAAAAGATGACAAAACAATCCATGTTGGTGGCATCAAAATTGGTGATGTATTCATTGCAACAAGTAAAAAGAAAATTCCAAGATATGACAGATTGCTAAATATTTCAAAAATTTCTTCCATGGGCTTGTAAATTTATCACATCCTTTTATTGATTCTAGTTATTGTCTAGTCACTTTCATAAAATGCAAAAAAAGCATCGAATATCCCTAAATATTCCATAGTTATTTTATTCTGATCGTGATTATCCAAAAAATGGACCCAAAGTCCAAAATATTTATAAGCAAAAATCGCTTATAAATACATGTGAGTGCAAAAGCGTGGAAGTGCTATAGATGCAATTTGACATTTACAGAAGAATCCCACGCATTGCTACACGAAGATCTTTCACGTCATTCTGTAAGTGAAGTTCAGATGGTTAAAGCTTAAAACAGGATTTTTGATAATATCAAAGTCATTTTGGATTTTATATTTCACAAAGACGAAAATAGTTAGATCGACAAAATAGATCATGGGAGAAAATCATCGAGGTTTTGATGAACCAAATCGTAAACAGAGATTAAGACGGCAGAAAAAACTACACAGGAATGCAGAGGGAGGGATTTGAACCCTCGAACCCCTAAGGGAAAGGATATCCCATTGCCAAGATCTTGAGTCCTTCTCGGTTGGCCGGGCTTCGGTACCTCTGCAAGTTGAAATTCCAAACCAGATTATATAACTGAAGCTAGATGCGTTACATTGTCAAAGGTCAGACAAACGGTTTTAATATAGAAATAAGGTGATGAGCACATGGCATTGTTTGGGGTTTTTTCAATCCACAGCCCAGAAGCGTGTCCACTTAACAACCATGCAAATAGATTAGTAGCAATGAAGATCCTCGAAAAGATGAATCAGGTTAAGAAAAAATTCAGAATAAAAGAAATACGAGGTTTTTATGCATCAGTTCTTGAACATCAATTTGTGATAATATTGGACGCGCGAGATGCCCATGATGTAGAAAAAATGGTAATTGATGTAGGACTATCAAAATTCAATACATTAAAAATAGTTCCACTAAACGAATTTGCCCAGATAACGAAAGTCTGGAAAGGAATGAAAAAATAGTAATTTATGATAATGCTGTTTTCTTTTTAGTTTTTGTAAGATAGACAACTAGGCTTACAATAATTAATACCGTAATGATTGCATAAACAGTATACTCGACTGGAAAAATTGTTGGTTGAGCATCATCAATTCCTCTATCAGTTTGTATCATCATCGTTTTAGGCATTATTCTGTAGATTGAATCATGAGAGCGTGATACTATATACATAAACCCGTCAGGCCCAACTTCTATATCCGTGATGCAATCAAANNTTGAAGACAAATCCTGTCCTATCTTGGTTTAGTTCAAACCTGTAGAGATTCCCATTGATGCAATCGCCAACAAAGACACTATTTTTGTACTTTTCAAGCGGTTTTGAATCAACAAAGGAGATTGCAGTTAGCACAACTACCTTCTGCCAGCTAAACTCAGGATCGCTGTATACATATCCATCATATCCAGGTAATCTAGAAAGTTCAGTTCCAGTAGCAGGTCCNNAGATTTCCAGTCAGAGGATCTATTGCAAGACCAAAACTATTTCTTATTCCCATTGCATAATAAGGTCCTGCAGGATCAACACGGAAAATTACGCTAGTATCATTTTTTCCACCGGTTCCATGGTTTTGTAAATATCCGTATGTTCCCTGATCTCCAATAACTGCATAAACAGTATCGTCCAAGCCAGTCACCATAACACCGCCGTTATGGTAAAATTGTTTTCCTGGAAGTTCCTTGACTAAGACTTGATTTGTCAATTCTTGCCCAGTCCAATCGTATCGATAGATGCGATTTGCTATAGCTTCACCACCATCATGCGTTGATTCTGTAAAATAGAGATAGACGGTGTGGTCCACAGTTGTAATCCCAAGCAACCCTTGTTCTGCAATTCCCCTTACGTTTAGATCAAGGACTGGTGTCTCCTTCAGTATCCCGTCCCTAACAAGACGCACTTTACCATTTTCCTGTTCTAAGATCAGCACGTCATCGTCGATAAATGCCATAGTAGTTGGCCTACAACAAATATCTGAGACGACTTTTTCAACTATGAGATCTTGATCTTTTATTGAAGGCATTCCAGATGCACAAGTCATCCCTACCGCAGAAAATACGATAATTAGAATTAATACAGATTTCAACATATGATGGTGCATACACGCATTATTAAATATCAGAATGCTCCTGAATCAAATATTCATCTTCAGGTTAACAACCCCCTTATTAGAAATACTTTTTACATCCACATTTTGCCTAGGTTATGTGAATCTTAAAGAAAAGATTACGGAGTTTCCAGATTTTCCAAAAAAAGGAATTTTGTTCAGGGACATCAGTCCTCTCCTAAAAGATCCTGATGTTATTTCATTTATTGCTGATGAGTTTGCAAGACGTTACAATGCTAATAATGTAGACTTGCTTGCAGGAATAGAATCAAGAGGTTTCCCCCTAGCTTGTGCATTGGCACTAAAATACAAAAAGGGCATGATCATGATACGCAAACAGGGAAAATTACCAGGTAAGACAGAAAAATTGTCTTATAGTATTGAGTATGGCAGTGCAACAATGGAAATACAAAATAATGCAGTAGAGAATAATCAGAAGGTACTCATTTGTGATGATTTGTTAGCTACTGGTGGAACAGCTAAAGCAGCAGCTAATTTAGTTGAAAAGATAGGTGGATGCGTAACAGGTTTTGCGTTTATTATAGAATTATCTGATCTGAAAGGTTCAGAATTAATTAAAAATTATAGATACGAATCCTTGGTGAAATACTGATGGAGCAAGCTGAGATAGGCATCTTTGGTGGAACGGGAATCTATGATTCTGGATTGCTCAGTGAATCTAAGGAAATTACTGTAGATACACCTTTTGGGAAAACATCTGATTCTATTACAGTAGGAATTTTCAAAGGAAAAAAAGTTGCATTTATGCCACGACATGGGAGGAAGCACACAATTCCACCCCATTTGATAAATTTTAGAGCAAACATTTGGGCTTTCAAAGAGATGGGCATAAAAAGAATAATTGCACCTTCCGCTGTTGGTAGCTTGCAAGAAAGACTCAAACCTGGAGATTTGGTTTTACCTTCACAATTTATAGATTTTACCAAATCAAGAAAGTCATCTTTTTTTGAAGAAGAAAAAGTAATTCACATTTCTGTTGCAGATCCTTTTTGTCCAGAACTTCAGAGTGCTGCGATAAAGGCTGTGGATAATTTGCATCTGAAAATACACAGAGATTGTACTTATGTTTGCATAGAGGGACCCAGATTTTCGACAAGAGCAGAATCAAAATTCTACAAAAAAGTCATTGGTGCAGACATAATTGGCATGACATTAGTGCCAGAGTGTCAGCTTGCAAGAGAAGCACAGATGTGTTATGTTTCAATTTCTACTGTTACAGATTATGACGTTTGGGCAGAAAAACCTGTTACAGCAAAAGAGGTCATTGAAACATTGACAAAAAATATAGAAACTACAAAAAAGATTCTTACCTTACTTCCAGATTTCATTCCCCCACAAAGAAAATGTTCTTGTGAGAAGGCGTTAACAGAAGCTCAATTCTAGCTGTCTGCAAAAGATTCTTTTGATATTCCTTCTGGAATTGTAATGTCGCCGTGTACAAGTTTTTGTTGCAACATATCTATCACTTCATCAATATTATAACCCATTTTGATAAGTTCTTTCTGCGTAGATTTTGAGATTTTTGCTCCAATATTATGGCCTCCTATCCTTCCAAAGGCTATCGCATTAAATCTAAAACTGTGTGCATCAATTATGAAAGTTCCAGTAATCTTAGCTGCTATTTGACTTCCATGAACATTGTTAACATGAACCTGCAGTTCCATAAGTGATTCTAGATTTCCACTACTTTGTTTACAAAATTTTCTATAAGAAAGTTCCAATGTTTTTCGTCTTGTACTTTAAAGTCTTTTATCATTAGTTTGATAATTTTTTCATCCACACATTCATGTTGGATTTCATCGTCTTGTTTTAGTTTGTATAGTTTCCACTTCTCTTTGTGTTTTTTTAAATTACATACAAGAACAGACCATTTTTGATCTGAACTAATTTTTGGCATACCTACTTCATCTACAAGAGTGTCAATTCCAAGTTGCTTTTCCTCACAAAAATGCACTTTGCATTTTACACAACGCCAGACATCTACTGAGCCAATAGTTCTTTTTTCATAATTAATGTTAGTTACTCCATAGTAGACTATCTGATGATCACATGAATTTTGATCTGTCATCATTAATCTTCACCGGAAATGGTTCTATTTAGTTCTTGCATCATCATATGGTTTTTCTAAAATAATTGAAATGTTATCTACCAAAAGATTTTTTTTAAATGGAATATTTTCTCTTTGACATATTCTTCTATACATATTTACAACGGCAAATCTAGGATGTGTCGATTCAAATTCTGTCTTGGTTATATCTATGAATCCTCCAAGATCAATTAATTTTTTTGCAGTATCTAGTGCTTCCTCAGTTGATATTCCAAGATTTTTTGCAATCGCTTCTGCAGTCATTTTCCCCTTTTTTATTATTAAGACAAAGGTCCTGGCTTGAAGCTGATCAAGTCTTACTTCTGAAACGAGTTTTTCCTCAACAGTGTTTAGATTTACGCTCACAACTCAAGAGAAAATCTTGTCATAATTAAAGGTAAAGCATCAGGAAATTTGTCAGTATTTTTTTCCTAGAATTTTTTTTGCAATTTTTATTGCAAATCCCATAACAATAAAGTGTACAACTAATCCAACAACTGCAGCTTCTAACAAATTATCCAGTATAGCCCAAGATAGAAAAAAACCCGCAAGCGATGGAATACTAATTATTAGAGCGATTATGCTTCCTTTTGCAAATAATTCCTTTTTTGAGGTATTTTTTGGTAGATCAACTTTATCCAATTGTTGACTGGATACAGCCAAGATTATAAAAATCTGACATTATAAAAAATCAAAGATCCTTTATATTTGGTTCAATGATTTGGGTATTCGTTCAATTTGACAAGTTACAAAAAACGATATTCAAATGATAAATCACTTGATTTTATCATCCCACTTATAGTGATGTTATTCCTTGGTGTTGTTTACATAATGTCATTGAGAGCTACTCAAGGCTATGTCAGTTTTATTTTGATAGGGATCTCAGCAGTTGTAATGATTTACTGGGTGAGGGTTTTAAAGAACATGACTAAAAGTGCACAACCNNGGAGCTGGCAAATTCTCAAAAGAAATTCCAATAGAGGTCACCCCAGACATGGGAATACATGATTTCAAATTTAGAAATGGCGTTCTTACACTTAGAATAAGAAAACTATAGACTCTTTGCTAGTTCTAGTTTTTCTGGCAGATACTTATCGGTGATGTTTGTAAGGCCATATTTTGAAAAGGCTTCAAGTTCCGCCTTTCTTTTTAGTTTTAGGAAAACTTCTAGTTGTGTTTTCCAGTTGCCTTCTTGATAACGAGGATCTCTTTGTAATTCATAAATTCTTTTGATATCGGATTCAGTCATAGGTATTGTTGGAAGTTTGTATTTTTCTATGTCTGTAGCCCATACACCAAGCCACTTTGCATCAGGGACTGTAAGCTCACGGAGGTGGGCTGCATTTGCAGAACCAGACTTTATGACCATAGCAATATGTTCTCCATAGACGTCTCCGTCTGCAAGAATGACTACGGGTAACCCCAATTCGGTACTGAGTCTTTTGAGAAAATATCTAGTAGAACGTGGAGCTTGTCCTGCAGTATCAACTATAATTGCCTTGAATTTTTTGTGAACCTTCTCTTCAACAAATCTTGTAAAAAGACCACCCTTCTCAATTGCAATGACAAGCTCAGCATCGGTGTCTACAAGTTCTGCGCTACTAAGACTTGGACCAATCAAGTATCCATCAGGATGATCTGACAGGTTCATTCTTTTTCCTTCATATCCTGGTACAGTATATTCGATTGTTAGATTACCAAAAACACTGCTTCTTTCTTCAGGAAATACATGAAAATCTTCTCTTGCACGTGTAAGTATTGCCTCAAGATCAACTATGATATTATCAGATTCTGGTTGGTCCTCAAAATCTATTTCAAATGCTTGTGATGAATAATAAATGTCTCTAAGTGTTGAAGTCTTTCCTTCATTTACAAGTCGGTTTACAAAAAATGCTAACCACGCAAGCTGTGTAAATGAACGCAGTTGTGACATATTTCGTGCACTTCGCACTGCAGCTGCTTTTCCTAAGATGTACTGTCGCAGTTTTTTGTCATATACGATATTACTTACAGATCTGCTTGGAATTGAAAACTGTGGAAATGTTCCATTGTTAAGTTCATTATATACAATCTGTCCCTTATTTTTTAGAATAGAAAGCAGTTCTTGTTTTTTTGCTTCTACAGTTTTTGCTTGTTTAGACTTGTTCTTCAATTTCACTTCCCTTCACTATTAGTTGCTTATAATTTGGTTCTTTTTTATTTCCAGAAAGTTCTGTAGAAAATTGAGCAATAAGTGGAATATACTTTGAATACAGATTTGCTCTCTTTTTTGCCATATCTGCCATTCCTTGCCTGGACATATGCACCGCTAGTTTTCTTGCCAAATATTGTAATGCATTTTTAAGCTCGCGTTCTATTTCTGGCCTATCTGCTACGTTTTCTTTTCCTACAGTTTTGTACGGAATTCTAGTAGAACAAATATGAGAAACTATTACAAGTGGGGGATCACCTTTAACCTTGTACCTAGTCCAATCCACCTCGTTTACAACTTTGAGGACTACATCACTTCCTTCATCATAAAGAAGCGGAATTCTATTTGCAAAACGATAGACTTGGAGTCCTCTTGGAGGAATATCACCTCCATATGCTATCCCCATCTCAACAATAAAGGGAAATCCAGAGTATGCAGATGCGCTTCGTTGTATAACAGATGCAAATTCTGGATTGAAGAATTTCATTATGCCTTTTGATAATGGTTCTTCACCTAGTGGAGCAAGACAACTAGGATCGGGGGATAGGAATTCCTCAAATTTCTGTAGTGAATCAGCTAATCTAACCAGATCTTCATTTGTCATACTGCCGATTCTTTTTTCTGGTTTGAATTTTGTAAATTCTGCAAACTTGTCGGCAGTTGTAGGACCAACTCTTTGGAATCTTCTTGTTAGAAAAGTATGCAGGGTGTCACCAGCTACAGTATTTGCAAGTTGTTTGTAATAGGGAGTTTCTGGATCAAGTTCTATAACATGTGATTGAGAATCGCCAAAATTCCAGTATGTAAGTTTTTTATTTGGAATATCAAGATCGTCAATACGAATCTTACTTAGTTGTTCAAAATCCATGTCAAGAAAAGATATCATTGCAATAACAATTCTAACTGGTCGTGAAAGTCCTGACCATTTCTTTTGTGCTTTTTCTAAAATTGTCTTAGAATTGGGATTTTTTTTCTGTAGCCCTAGTTCACTTCTAACTTTGGTTATCATTTTGTTGTCAACTACTGGAATCTGGTAATGCGTATCAACCATCATTCTTCTAATTGTCTCAACATCAATTCCATGTGGATGCGGTTTGATGATGGTTGGTGGAGGCGGCATATCTTTAACAATTCTTGGATAATGAGATTTTTCTCCACTTGGATCTTCAAATGTTATAGAAGCATAAGGAGTGATCAGAGATGTTTGTGCCACATAATCACGGATTTTTATTCCGGCTTTTGAATAGTCTCCTTCTAAAACAATACTGACTAAAAGACCAGTCTTTGAGGCTTCCTTTGTCGTGTGTTTTTGTATTATGGGTTTATTTTTCTGGATATCAAGTAACATTACAAATTCATCTTGTGTTTTTCCATCTGCACAACTTTTTACTGTGACAGGTTTGTTGGTCGTAATTTGACCATAAAGTATTGCCATTGTTGCACCGAGTCCAAACATACCTCTTGCTTGTTTTAGCCCAAACTTTGAACCATACAAAACAGTTCCAAATGCAAGTGGAATATGTTTTGATTCAATGCCAGGACCGTTATCTTTTACAGAAAGAATGTATGATTTCGGATCTGGTTGTTCTGGATCGACTGCTTTTATTGTAAGGTGAACGTCTGGCAGGATGCCTTTTTGATCACATGCATCAAGAGCATTTTCAACAAATTCACGAACCGATGTGTAAAGCGATCTAGTAGGATTGCTAAATCCTGCAAGGTCTCTGTTTCTGTAAAAGAATTCACTCGGTGAGATCTGAGTAAAAGTTTCTTTAATCGAAGACATTCCCATTTTCCCATAATTGTAATCTGTCTAGTTTTTCCCTACGTCTTGCTTCTTGCAACTCGTTATAGACTGCTCCATGCATGCTTCCACTAGAAAGTGCAGAGATCGCATCAACTGCGTGCTTTAGTTGATTTCCTTCGCCAATTATTGATACAGTACGGCCGTAAACTGAGATATTAGCACCGCTAAGCTCTTCTATGTTTTGTCTCACTCTACCACCTTCTCCAATTATTCTTCCTTTTATCCTTTCAATATTAGATGAGGATTTACCTGCAAATTCTCGCAAGTCTATAACATGTAATGCATTTTCACCTTGCAAAAGCCGCATTGCTTTTTCAGGAGAAAAACCTCTTCCAATCGCCATTACAATTTCAACAGCTTTAAATGGCAACATATCTTCTATTTTTCCCGTACCACTTACCAATATTTCGCCGGTTTCACTGTCAACAATTATTTTTACGGAGCATATTTTTTCTATTTTAGCTTTCACTTTACCTGATTTACCAATAAGTGCACCAATTCTATCAAGTGGAATTAGAATCGTCTTATCAAAACTCAATTTATTATCCTCTCCAATATATCAGATGGATTTTCCACAGTCAAACCTCTTTTAACAAAGAATCGCGACATATTCTTAATATCTCTTTCAAGAAATTCTTTTGCATTTTTATGTCTTATGTCAACAGCCGATCCTAGATCGAAAACAATCAAACCATCTTCTGTTTTAAAAATATTATATTCTGAAAAATCAGCATGCACCAGTTTAGCTTTCTTATACATCTGTGAAATGATTGAAATTGCATTTCTATAGTCATTTTCATCAATTTCTGTTTCTACAAGAGTTTTTGCTGGAACGCCATTATTTCCTACAAATTCTAGTATCAAGACATTTTTTAGAACACGAATTGGTTTGATTGAGGGAATACCACTTTTAACACACTGTGTCAGGTTTCGAAATTCCTTTTGTGCCCAAAGTTCTACCATGTTCCTTGTGCCCTTTTTTATACGGGAAAACCTTGGATCGTCCACAAGATAGGGGGCTCTTTTTTTGAAATTTGAAGCNNGATTCCTTGCCAGACCCAATTACTCCATTAATGTATGATATAATCCCCGAATTTATCAACTTGGACAGAGTCATTATTGTGGTTTTGTCTAGAACGTCATCCATGACCTTGCTTTTATCAAATACACCTTTTTCTGATCTTCCTCGCCTTTCTTTTGCAAGTAGATCACGATCTATACGTTTTTCTAATTTTTTTCCAAGTTCGTCTGACAACATTTAAGATTAAATATACTAAGTAAAATCGCTTGCGGAAAAATCAAAAGTCTTTTGGAAGATGTCCGTTGTTTTTTAACCAGTCAACTTGTGATAAGGTATATCTCCAAGTGATATCTCCTCGCTCATCGGATTTGAAATCCCATGGGGCAATTGTAACTATGTCGTTATCACGGATCCAGATTTTTCGTTTTAGTTTTCCACGAATTCTTCCCATTCGAGTTTTTTCATCAGTACATTTTACTAAAATATGATCACTGCCTAAAAGTTTTATAACTCTACCAAGAAGTTCTCCTTCCCCTGGAAGTTTCATTTCTTTTAGTTCACTTTCGTTTAAAACTTTTCGCTTTCCCACGTTGATCAAAAATTATTTTAGTCTGAACACATATAATTGTGCTGTTTTAGAATTTGAAAACCAGAAGAAATGGAANNTTCGACCTACAAGATCGGCATCACAAATATTTAGCATGAGATTTTGTTGATAGGTTATTGTTTTAACTGCAAATGCCATTTATGCATATGTACCCTTGAGTGAGGATTTTGCTCCACATGCTTCACAAACAAGAAATGTGAATCTATTTGATTTTTCTGCTCTAGTATCTGGACTTTTACATGCAGGACATTCCAAGTATTCTTTTACGTATCTGTTCAGGAGTGCAGTAAAATCGTGCGGGTCTCTTTTCCCTACGAAAACGGCTTTATCACCTGCCAACTGAGCAGGAGCAGCAAATTCCTTTGATAGGTATTGAAGAACCTTATCAGGATCCCTTCGTAGTATCTTTGGAAATTCAGCAAAATTACGAAAGAAGGTTCTATTCCCTTGCCACATGATATCTACAGAGGGAAGTTCAAACCTAGAACCTGAGCTTTTATTTTCTGAAATTTTATCCTGAATTTTCTTTAATAGTTTCTCGTATTCTGACTTTACCAACAAAAGAATTTCTTATGCGTACCCTATATGGATTTAATTAAAAAAGAAAAAAGTGGTCCTCTAAGGCTTTCCTATTCGGAAGACGTTAGTGCCACACTTTGGGCATGTGCCCTTTACTGCAGGTCGTCCATTCTTTAGCTTAACTTCTTTTGGATTTGAAATCTCGACTTTCTTCCTGCATTTTACACAGTACGCTGTTGTCATTTCATACTTTTACGAATGAAGTTGTATTTAGGAAGGAAATGTAAAAATTATTTCACTACACGCTGGAGGCATGTTAAATTTTATAAATTATGCCATCCTCAATATATACATTAATTTCATAGAATACTATGATTTTTTGATATTTCTGATGACTAAAGGATCCATCTAATAGAAAATCGATGATTTGTTACTAGTAAATATAAAATTGATGGGTTTCAGTATGCTTTTAACCGACTCGATGAGATTGAGGTGAGTTGGCAAAAAAACGAGGTATTATTGTTACAATAGCTATACTAGCCGTTATTACAGGTGTAAGCTTCTCCACATGGCTCATTCCGCAAAAGGAAGATGCCAGCTTTGTGGTTTCGGATTTCAAAGATCATCTTGAGAGCATACAAGCAAGACAAAAAGTCATAGCTGATGAAATTGAGACGGATTTTCAGGCAATGCGTGCTGGAACCGTTATTCAAGACGACTTTATAATCAGAGCTAAAGCTTCCACATCACAAATCAATGCTTTGATAATAGAACTTGTAGAAAGCAAAGCCCCAAAAGAATGGCATGAGAGTTATCTAAACTACGGGGAATCTCTCAAAAGTTACAACAGTTACCTGCTGGAAACAATAGTCTTGGCCAATAAGATCAAGGAAGATAGTTCAAGTGATATCAAAGAGAATCTTGAGAGATTAGATGTTCTTAAAAAAGAATCAGAGTCATTTGGACTCAAATCTAATGAGACAAGACCATAAGATTACGATTATTATTTGTAAGTCAAATTTTTTGATAAAATTAGGTCCCTATAGAACTTGGTAAATTAATTAATAGGAACGTAGTTAGTATTCTAATAGAATAATGTCAGTCAAAGAAGATAAGTTAGAAAGAAGAATTACTGAAACTAAAACAAGTAGACTACTTGTAATTTGTGTGGACAGAGATGATGATATTGGAAAAAAGGCTGGAGTTCCAACACCCGTTATTGGCAGAAATGCATGTATTGAAGCTGCACAAAGACTTGCGTTAGAAGATCCTGAAGATGCCGATTCTAATTCAATTTTTGCAGCAGTAAAAACATATGAGGATCTTGTCAGCAAAGGGTACCAAGCTGAAGTGATCGTTGTAGCTGGAACAGAAAACAAAGGAGTTCAAGCTGATGAAAAAATAGTTTTGCAAGTAAGAGCAGTGATGGAGAAATTTGCAGCAAATGGAGCTGTCATCGTTTCAGATGGAGAAGATGATGAAAGTGTCATACCAATAATTCAAAATGTTTTACCTATTGTTTCAGTTCGCAGAGTTGTGATGCGTGTAAGTAGAAGTGTAGAATATTCTTATGCTGTACTTGGAAGATATTTGCGTGCAATTGTGTTTGACACCAGATATTCCAAGTTTTTCCTTGGCGTTCCAGGCATTTTACTTGTCATTGGTGGAATTGCATCCATATTTGGAGTCACTAAAGAAATTTCTGCAATCTTATTAAGTATACTTGGCGGAGCATTTCTTATCAGAGCTTTTGATGTAGATAGAACTTGGTCACAATGGATAAAACCAACACCTGCTGGATTCATCAGGATATTCACATTGGTTGCAGGTATTCTTTTGATGTTAGTTTCAATACCAACTGGAATCAATGCAATAAATCCTAGTCTTATTGAAGATCAACCAGATGTAATAAGTATACTAACAAACAAGTTGATTATTGGTCTCTTTATTTCAGGAGCTCTTCCTTTCCTCTGGATGGGCATAGGATGCATATTCGGAGGAACATTACTAACTAGTTGGTTCAAAGGAAGTTTGAGATCCGTAACAGATGTACTTCGCATAATTGTGTTAGTGTCACTTTATCCTATTGTATTTCAATTTACAAACATCATGACAAAGGACGAAAGCCCGTTTAGTCTTCTTCCCCCATTCTTGATCGGATTAGCCGTAATACTCATATCCGCCACCGTGCTTTTCCGCAGATATAGAAAGAAAAAGGGCGGTGAAGTATTATCGGAATAAAAGAAAAGGTATTGAATTTTTCTGGTCTTTACAGTATTTATTCAAACAAACTTGAAAAGGAAATCAAAAACGAAAATCTTCCAAACCACATTGCAATAATATTGGACGGAAACCGTAGATGGGCAAGAAGAAATCTTGTTTTAAAAGAAAATGGTCATTTCCATGGAGCAGACACTGTTGAAAATTTGCTTGATTGGTGCGAAGAATTAGGAATAAAGATCATAACACTTTATGTTTTATCAGCGGAGAATTTAGCTCGTGATGATGAGGAACTTCATTATCTATATGAGTTAATCAAAGAACGATTAGAAAAGCTGTACGATGATCCCAGAATACACAGAAACAGGATGCGAGTAAAAGCAATTGGGCGTGTTGAACTTCTCCCCCAATCACTAAAAGAAATCTTGAAAAAATTAGAAGATATAACTAAAGACTATGATACACATTATCTTAATGTAGCTATAGCTTATGGAGGACAAAATGAGTTAGTTGATGCAGTCAAGAAAATAGCTACAAGGATTAAAGACGGTTCGCTAGATGTGGATTCCATAAATAAAGAAATCATAGAATCATCTTTGTACACTTCTCATTTACCCCAGTCATCACCAGATATGATATTGAGAACGTCTGGTGAGAAAAGACTAAGTGGGTTCTTGATTTGGCAGAGTGCCTATAGTGAGCTTGTGTTTATGGACATATTCTGGCCAGAATTTAGAAAGATAGATCTCATGCGTGCTATTAGAACATTCCAAAAAAGAGCCAGAAGACTAGGCAAGTAAGAGAAACGAATACTTAGAAGAACAGTTTTTTCTAAATAATGATCGAGGAGAGATCCGCTGGTGCCATACTATTTAGTAAAACTGATTCTGGAAAAATTTTTCTCCTTCTGAATTATCCTTCTGGACACTGGGATTTTGTGAAGGGAAATATAGAAGAAGGGGAGACTCTCAAGCAGACAGTCTTACGAGAAATTAGAGAAGAGACAGGCATCACTGATATAGAATTCATTGACGGGTTTGAAGAAAAAATAGAATATCATTATCAACGTAATGGAGATTTGGTTCACAAAGAAGTTGTTTTTCTCTTGGCAAAAACAAAAACTGTTGATGTTAAAATTTCTCATGAACACCTAGGATTTGCTTGGCTTAGTTTTGATGATACGTTAAAAAAGTTAACCTATAAGAATGCCAAGAACATAATGGATAAAATAAAAAACTAGTATTCAATACTTAGTTCTTTTAGTCTTTTAGATTCCTTTACTGGATCTTTTGCATTGAAAATAGTTCTGCCAACAATAAGATAATTTGCGCCGGATGACAGAGCCTCTTTTGAATCCCCGCCTTGCGTACCTACACCTGGAGAATAAATATCACACTTTCCTTTTATTTTCTTGTGGCATGTCACTATGATTTCTGGAACTGTAGCACCTACAACTATGCCATCAGTTTTTGATGAAAGAGACCATTCTAGAAACAATTCATGAAGTTTTGATTGTTTTTTACTTTCAAAATTTTTTATTGAGACTCCATAGCCCAATTTTGCACCAGGATGACTCATGTGAACAAGAGAAATTATCCCATGATTGTTTTTGTGAGCAGATAAGACCATAGCCTTAAGATTTTCAGGACCCATTATTGGATTTACAATTATAGCATCAAAGCCTGATTCCCACAGTCTTTCTGCAGCAACCATGTTTGTATTTCCAATATCATTTAGTTTAATGTCGGCAATAGTCTGCAAACCCACATCATGTGCAATTTTATTTATTTTCCTGAGATTCTTGACTCCAAGCGGTAAGATTAGATGAAAATTAAATTTAATTGCGCATAGGAACTCGTTTAGAGTATTAATATTTTTTATTGTGACACTTTCAAGTTTTTCTACAGATTTAGTATCAAGATCATTTGCAAGAATTATCTTACTTTTGCCAGAGGATGATTTTTTTATTCTATTTCTAAAATTCATAGCTTGACTAGTGGATGTCTATCTTTTAGCTTTATCACTTTAAGATAAGAATATCCATGTTCATTTACAGATGGTGCAAATGATGGTTCTACCCCATTATGGCTAGAATATTTCAAGAAAGGGTTTTGTGGTTCTTTATCAAGAATCACGTGACAAAAAAACGACACTTCATCTGATTCATTGAAATTCATAAAAACTCCTACCATCCATTTGTCACCAGTTGGAAAAGCAAAGAGAGGAAATGGGGATTCTTCAAATCCGTAGCTTAGCTTTACTAAACTTTCAAGATCTTCTAGTTCAAGAGGCTCGTAATAGTTAAGATCTTCGGTTTTTGTTTCTGGTTTCAGAGATGGTGGGAGTGTTTTTACTCTAACAATAGGTGAATAAAGGTAGGTGGGATTTGTTATGGTGTTTATTATATCAGAATCTTCCTTTCCCGCCTTAAACCCATACGAGACATAGTGACCGCTTTTTCCTTCGCGTGTAAAATAGATTACTGGTCTTTCTTTGATAAGATCCATCTGTACCGCCAGTACAGGACTGCCTTCATGCTCAAATGAAAAGGATGTACGCGGAACCCTTTCTAGAGCACAAATTAATCTTGAGAATTCAATTCTATTTGATACTTCAACATAATGAGGTAGTTTTGTCACGATGTTCTTATGAAAAATACCCCATTAAAAGGTAGCAGCCTTGTTTTTGATCTTATCGTCTGTCAATTATATCATTAACATCAGGGCCAGTGCCAATTATTGTTACAGGCACTTTGAGTTGCTCCTCTATTGTTTTGATAAAGTGTTTTGCAGGAGAGCTTAGATCTACAAACGAATTCATGTGAGAACATTCTGGATAAAGAACATCAAGTTTTGTGATAGCTACTTGTGTCGCACTGTTTAACATAATTGCTCGCTTTGCAAGTTCAAAATCGAATTCAGCAGCTCTTCTTGCTCGGCCTGTCACAGTTCCAACTTCTTGCCATCCTTTTGTTTTAGTTTGTTCAGGTGAAAGTTCATTTTTGAGAGGACCTGTACCTACCCGAGTCACATAAGATTTGAAAACTACCAGTACGTCTGTAACATTTTTTGGCCCTAGTCCAATATCAGAACATATTCCCGATGCAGTAACATCCTTTGATGTTACATATGGATATGTACCATGCCATAAAGAAAGAAAAGTTCCTTGAGTTCCTTCAACCAAAACATTCTCGTCTCTTTCTAATGCAAAATTAACAGAGTTTGGAACATCTTCAAGATAAAGTGCAAGTGAATCAATGTCCTTTGCAAGTTTTAACGTCCTCATTGCTCTGTCTGCATTTGCTGGACCTGTCCCAGAGCCAGTGCTGCCAATTGAATCTTTTAGCCTGCCCTGGGAATCAGCTGTTCTGTGAGATTCCTCAATTATCCCACATTGAAAATCAACAAATGCCCTGTCAGAGACGCCAAATTCCTCAATTTCCTTTAAAAGGACTTCAGGACTTACTACAACTCCAGGTCCAATTAGGAGTCGTACATTTTTATTCAAAAAAGCACTTGGAAGCATTCTAACTTTGTATTTTTTATTTTCGTGCTCTATGGTATGCCCCGCGTTTGGACCAGCCCCCCCACGAACTGCTATTGTCGGATTGTCCTTTATTGCAAGATATGAAATTATTTTTCCTTTTCCTTCATCGCCAAAAAATCCACCAACTACAACTAATGAGGGCATACAAGAATTCACAGCTGCACATATTTAAGCCAAATTGTGACAATACAATTTTAACAAACAAAGTAAGTGCCAAATTTATGTCAGAACCAAATTATGCAGGAAACATCATAGTGTCACTTGCAAGCCTTCCAGATTTTCTAAGAAAACCCATTTTGAAAAAAAGACTAATGGAGTTTTTTTCAATGTCACCATTAGATAAGGATGAAGTTATAAATAATGCACTAGCTGCTGGACCAACTATTCCATTTGAAAATTTTGCAAGGTTGTTTAAGACATGGCTTGAAATTCTAAGTAGTCTCTCAGAAGAAAATAGAACAATTATGTTTTCAAGTTATGTTGGAGCAATCATATCCAACCCACAGAAACTTATTTTATTTAATCTAGATGGAATTTTAGAAATTTATTTCTCTTTGAATAAAGAACAGAAAGAAATCATTTCCAATTCGGTCAAAAAGATATTATTGTCTTTAGATGAAAATAGCAAGAGAATGTTGTATCTCATAATCCCAGATAGAGCTAAAAAAGAATTTGGGATTTAAACTGGCTTTTCAGGGTTTCTCTGATTTTCATCAGCATAATTGATTACATTTCCGTCAGGAGTGATAACGCCCACAAAGACTTTTTCGTATTTTTTGAGAACCTTCCTATGGTCTGCAAGTGACATGTCAAGTTTCATCTCATTCATTACCATAACCCTATAGGTTTTCCATTCGTTCCAACAGGCATTACAACACGGATAATTTGCTGCAACGGGATCGAGATTCTCATCATCTGGAATCTCTTTTTTACACTTTGTACATGTTTTTGCCATACTAAATTGGATTAAGCGTAGTCATTTAATCTTTTTTTAAGAAAGAATATTACAATGCAAGACCTAAGAAAACCATGAAGATAAAGTGTCCCAAATGTAATGGCAAAGCAGAGCTTGCTGACGACTTTTCATTTGTCAGATGCGATCCTTGTTCACTTGATATGACATATGGAGAGTATGTGAAAATCATAGCATACAAAGATCACACATATTCCGACATTTTAGGAGATTATACTAGTAGTACAGAGGGAACAAAAGCCGGATCTCTTGACGATTGGTAGAAAAAAGCTACCTGTAAGATTTAATTAATTTCTAAAGAGACTTAGGCTATTGCAGTTCGTATTTGAGATAATTTTGAATCTGATTGGTTTTCTAGTAGGAGTAGTCATAGGAATTTTATCATATATTGGTTTTAAGAACACAGGCAGTCCTACTCTTTTTAGACTGACTATTGCCTTTTTGTCGATAAGCATAGGTTTTGGCGTCGTAGGCGCAGGATTTTTGACAGAATCCCTAGTTATCAAATCTGGTGACATAGAACCATGGGTTCAAACCTTGGGCATTGGCATTCAGACAATAGGATATTTTTTCATAGCTTTTTCGCATAGCATCAAGGCATTTTTCCCAAAATCAAGATACTTTAGGACCATAGCAGTGCCCCTTTTTGTCATACCAGGAAATTCAATTGAGCATATTATAAGGTCAATTTCTTTTATCCTATTGATATATGGGACAATAGAGACAATTCTATCATATATGGCAAATAAGAAAAGCAGCACGGTTTTTGTGGCCTCAGGCCTTGGCCTTCTTGCTTTAGGCGAATTTCTAGGATGGTATTCCGTTGTGTTTCCACAATCAGTTCTTTACTCTGTCTCAATATCTACAAAGATAGCAGGTTTAGGTGCACTATTTGTTCCTGTTTCTAAAGTATCACTCATGGGGATGAAATTTGGCGGCAGTCTATAGAACACACATGAGTATCATAGGAGATATACTCTCTACTACTAGAGATGAAGCTCCAGATGAATCAGGAGCCAGTGTTACTTATCTAATCCGCAGGGCAAACGTTTCCCATGTGAGACTCTCTAAAATACTAGAGATGCTTGTACAGCAGGGTCTGCTAGAACAGAGAAGTTCTGACAGAGCATGTAGGTATAAAATCAGTGACAGAGGAAGAGAATTTTTGCAAGCTTATCGTGGATTTAGAGAATTTGCGGACAATTTTGGTTTGAGAATTTAGTATTAATCATCTTCTGTTTCTTCCTCTTCGTCATCTTCTCCCTCGTCATCAAAATCATCCTCAAAACCATTATCAAACTCGTCTGACATCGGATGTAAGAAAAGCCAATTTACTATTAAAGATTTAGTTATGATTTAGAATTTTTCAGGTTTTATTTGTAAAGAATAACTAAACACTAGTACTTGTATTTCGAATAATCTTCACAGTACTGCTGTTGTGCAATGCAATTCTTTTCAACAGAAACTTATGATGGCGCTACCCAACCGCCACAGGAAACGCAAATGTCCATGCCATCTTCATTTACACGAGTTTCAGAACCTGGCGGACATTGGCACTGTTGAATTTCGATATCCATGCAACATACTACGACAATCAGTCTTATATCATTTTCAATAACAAAACATAATTTACTAATATCTATCTGAAAAATTGTGATAGTTCCTTGCGATCAGAATGGAATCAGTCTAGCTGCAACTACAATAAAAAATGGAGGTTTGGTAGTATTTCCTACAGATACTGTATACGGCCTTGGTTGCGATCCACGAAATGTAAAAGCAATAGAAGCGATTTTTCGAATAAAAAAGAGGAACGAATCAAAACAATTACCAATACTAGTATACTCTAAAGACGAGGTCTCAAAAATAGCTGTTTTTGATGATATTTCAAATAAGATAGCTGATAAGTTCTGGCCAGGTCAACTAACATTAGTTTTAAAGTTAAAAGACAATGAAATTAAAAGTGCAATGAACATGAATGATAAGGTAGCTGTTCGTGTACCAAATCATCCATGTGTTTTGGCTCTTTTAAAAGAGTGCAAACTTATTGTAGGTACTAGTGCAAACTTTTCTGGTCATCCAGCTTTTTCTGATTCAAAAAAGGTTCAAGAGAATTTTTCTGGATATGATATTTTCTTGGATGGCGGTACAATTTCAAACTCTACAAGTTCAACTATTGTTGAAGTAAAAGATGGAACCTGGAAGATACTAAGACAAGGAAAGATAACAAAAGAGGAGATTATCAATTCACTTTGAATCTGATAATAACATCTAGCAGACATCTTGAATCTGAAGCTGCCAAAGAAATGTCGGAAATTCTAAAAGATCTTGGAGACTCTAATGCAATAGTTGAAACATCTGAATTATCTGGAATTCTTACCGGTACCACCTCACTTGATCCATTTCTGGTTGTAAAAAAGATTCGAGAAAAGATTCTGGATGAACCGTGGTTGATAAGATATTGTCTTAGAGTGATACCATTACAGGATACAGTTTATACAAAAAAGGAAGATATTCTAAATTCCGTTCTCAATCATGTCAGAGTAATGCAGCTACAAGATACATATAGAATTACAGTAGAAAAAAGACATTCTGAAATTCCTACTAATGAAATTATAGGTGAGATTGCAGACAAAATTCAGAATAAGGTATCACTTGAGAAATTTGATTGGATAATTCTAATTGAAATACTTGGAAAGATAACTGGGATTGCAATCCTAAAAGAGGACGATATCTTAAGTACACAGAAAGTAAAGCGCAGTTTATCTGAATAGAATTGCTGCTTTTTCAGCAAGCAGATCTTCTAGTGGTGTGTTTGACGTTACAGCTTCTAATTGTTTTTTTAAAATTTTAAATTCTTTTTTTAGAAAAGTGGAATTTTTTATTGAGATCAAATTTGATTTTAAATGATCTCTTACCTCATAGAACAATTTATCGATGGATTTTTTTCTTCCAATCACAATTAAAACAAAACTTTGTTTTCTTTCCAGTCCAATCTTTTGTATGGCGTCACTAATCTGTTTTGTGCATGCAAATCGCATTAAGATATCTGTTTCAATTTTATTTGAAAGCATGATGCTGTCTTTCTGTGCTGTCAACGATACTCTGATAATCTTTTTGGCATGATTTGAGCTAAGGACAAAACATGGTTTTATCCCCTGAATCGCCAGATCGGGGTATTTTTTGCGCAAATAGTCAAGAAAACCTATTGGATTCTCATTCTGTCTTATTCCTATAAGCTCTATGTTGTTATTAAAAATCTTAAACTGCATTCTTTGACTACCACCATGTATTACAGGGATT
>DUJB01000071.1:2761-3807 GCA_013330055.1 Nitrosopumilaceae archaeon | reverse complement strand
GGTCCATTATGGCTGGATCTTGTTGCAGTTCTGTAGTATTTCCTGCACTAAGAATCAAATCAAGCGCACCAGAACCCATCAGTCCTGCAAGGATCATCGATATCGTAGTTGCTGCACCCCCAACGTTCATTCCTATTAGATGGATCCATGCCATTATAGCTCTAACTCCCCGGATTTTTTTTTCCATGTTAATTTCAAGATGGTTATAAAAAATCGCAGTAGTTGCTATAGCAACAACTAGTATCATGTAAAAAATATAGCCTAAAAAGAACCATTTTGCTGGCCCTTCAAAGGATAAAGAAAGAAACTGGATTATATTTACACTTGAGGAGATCATTTGTGCTCCAACAACAGATATGGTAAGTCCTGTAATTATTGCGCCTTGGATTATTGCAGATAAGATGAACTTGTTTCCCCAAGAGCCGGTGCGTTCCATATTTTTCTTCTTATCTGGTCATGGATAAACTAATTGGAAAATCCTAGTTAAAGGTAAATAAGCACCTTAAATCAAATCTGCCTCGTTGTCAGCAAAAAATTCAGTTACTATAGGTCTTGTTCAGACCAGTCTTTCAGATGATATTCGCAGTAACATGGAAAANNAGAACCAAGTATTTTCCTACTGATGAAAAAAAAGATGTTACAAAACTAGCTGAAACAATTCCTGGTGAAACAACCTCAGCACTATCAAATTTGGCAAAGGAATTGCAAGTGGTAATAATTGCACCAATATTTGAAGTGGATGGAGACAAACACTACAACACTGCTGTTGTGATTGATTCAGATGGAAAAATTCTGGGCAGTTATAGAAAGATGCACATCCCACAGGATCCTTTCTTTTATGAGAAAAGCTATTTTGATGTAGGCAATTCGGGATACAAGATATTTCAAACATCTGATGTAAAATTTGGTGTACTAATTTGCTATGATCAATGGTTTCCAGAAGCAGCAAGAACTTTGGCCCTTCAGGGAGCAGATCTTATCTTTTATCCCTCAGCAATTGGATATTTGGAAGGAGACCCTTTATCACAAGAAGATTGGCACAACTC
>DUJB01000071.1:1258-2705 GCA_013330055.1 Nitrosopumilaceae archaeon | reverse complement strand
AGACCCCCGTTAGTTTGGGATTTTCTATGCCGGCAGAATGGGAGACCCATGATTCCACATGGCTTGCATGGCCACATGATTCTGTTACTTTTCCTGACAGAGTTGATAAAGTTGAAAATATATATCTTCAAATGATTGCCGTTTTATCTAAAAATGAAAATGTTAACTTGTTTGTTACTAGTCTAAAAATGAAAGAAAGGGTTTCCGAACTTTGCACAAAAAAAGGAATTGATTTGCAGAAAATTAATTTTTATATCCATGATTACGCCGATGTCTGGTTTAGAGACTATGGGCCGATCTTTGTTTTAAACAAGGAAAAAAAACAGCTAGCTTTTGTACATTGGATATTCAATGCGTGGGGTAGAAAATATGCAGATCTGATAAGAGACACCCAGATTCCTAACGTAATTAGCAATAGATTACAAATAAATAATTTTAAACCTGGAATAGTTTTGGAAGGGGGTTCTGTTGATGTTAACGGCAAGGGCACCATACTTACAACAGAACAATGCTTGCTTAACAAAAACAGGAACCCAAATTTGTCACGAGTTGAACTTGAGAAATATTTAATGAATTATTTTGGTGCAGGGCACATAATATGGCTAAAAGATGGCGTATCAGGTGACGATACAGATGGCCATATTGACAACCTCGCCCGTTTCACAGATCCAGAAACTGTCTTGTGTGCATTTGAAGAAGATGAGAACGATGAGAACTATTCT
Source organism: Nitrosopumilaceae archaeon (assembly GCA_013330055.1). GTDB lineage: Archaea > Thermoproteota > Nitrososphaeria > Nitrososphaerales > Nitrosopumilaceae > UBA8516 > UBA8516 sp8516u. The sequence continues at coordinate 1,983 of DUJB01000071.1, read as the reverse complement.
GGACTAAAGGAGAATTATGAAATCCTGCTTCGATCAACAAACCAAGATGGCAAGAAACTCAACGTAATCAAGGTTCCAATGCCACCTGCCATTAGAAGTACTGTCCGGGATGAAAAAACAAGACTTCCTGCAAGCTATCTTAATTTTTATGTTGCAAACAAAGTGGTTTTGGTCCCTACATATAAACACAAAAATGATCGAAGGGCGCTAAAGATCATTCAGAAACAATTCCCAGGCAGAAAAGTCATAGGAATTGATTGCACTGATCTGATATATGGCATGGGTGCAATTCACTGCATCATGCAACAGCAGCCCTTGTTGTAAGAGTAGTTATGACCTTGAAGAATCCCATACTTTTCATATTATTGATTTCTATTTCTTGGTTGATATTCAATTATTCTTTTAGCAACGCACATGCAGAAGAATATCTNNGGTTGGTGGGCAGACAATAAGATCTCAGATAACGACTTTGTTTTTGGAATCCAGTATCTGATCAGTAATGGAATGATTCGGGTAAATCATGATGCTGCAGATGATGAACCAGAATCTACAAAAAAACTCAGCATTACACTAGAAGGTAAAAATGCAATACCGCTTGGAGGAACACAATATATAACCGTCAAAGTTACAGATGGAAAAAAACTTGTAACTGATGCTTCTGTGTCAGCCAGAGTCACCTATTCCTATGGTGACACAATCAAAAACTTTGATGGAGTAAGCAATTA
>DUJB01000071.1:0-1176 GCA_013330055.1 Nitrosopumilaceae archaeon | reverse complement strand
CTCCTCCTCTTGATTGGTTGAGAAACACTAGCTTCACCTATTTGTTTTCCGCACTTGGGGCAAAAACTACTTTCAGGTGTTAGTTCATTTCCGCAGGAAGAACAAAACATTTTCTAATTCAAGTGGGCGGTCCAAATGACCAGGCAGAGAAAAACTTTGGAGTAATTTCAAGCACAGACTCGTTTCCTTGTCGTATCTCATTGATAATCCATTTACCAATATCATTTTCTAAACTTCCCATATACTTTGTAATTATTTTTTCTGCGATTTTTATATTAAAATTTAAATCATCAAGTGATTTTATGCTACCCTTTCCTTTGACGCCTTTGTATGGAAACGATTCATCATCGATTGAAAAATAGACAGTCTTTAGTCGTAAAGCATTGTTGGCTTTTTTTGATTTTTTTGGAGTTACAATGTAAAGTTTGTCATTTTCAAAGAGATACCATATTGGGTGGATGTTTGGTTCACCTTTTTCATCTATTGTTCCCAGCTGAAGGTTTAGTCTAGATGCACCAAGGAATTCCCTTACTTGTTGTTCGGTTAAAAGTTGACCAAAGCCAGGAATTGCGTTAACTATCTTCACAATGGAACTAACCCACATCTAATTTAAAACAATTTGTCCTTTTGCCCTTGAAAACCATAAAACCCTCAAAATAATGGAAATAATATATTGCCTAGAAGACCTTATCCAGAGCATTTTTCAGATAACGGTCTTTCTCATTTATGACACACTACTGCCTATAGCATCTCATTATACCAGATAATATAACATGATGATAGGAGTAGACAACCTAATTTCCAAATCACTAGTTAGTGTTATACAAGATAACCTTAGTGAACAAACCATTAAAAAACTAGATGACAGACTGGTCGAAAAATACGGTATTACACTACGTCAAGCTGCCGAAGATTTCCAAAAAATAGACGAGGTTTTAAGAGAGTTCTTTGGAGAGGGAGCAGTAGGAATAGAAAGAAAGATCTTTGAATCAATTTGTACCGTATCAAAAGCAAAGAACACTGATGAAGAATGGATGACAATTAAAGATTCAAACATATCAAAGATAGTCCTTGCGGCGTTTGGAGATGAGGACAAGAAGAAGATAATCAGTGTATTGATGAACGAGTCCCATATCGTTTCGGAGGTTTTAGAGATCTGTAACCTGCCACAAACTT
>DUJB01000031.1 GCA_013330055.1 Nitrosopumilaceae archaeon | reverse complement strand
CTGTTTACCGTTATCGTATCATTGTTTATGTTTACTCTTATACCCATCTTTTGAAGATGTGATATGATCTCCTTGTCTCCTTGTGGCAAGTCACCAACAGAAGCATGGATCTCAAAGTTCTCACCAAGGAGTACTGCAGCAGACAAAAGTAAAGCCATGCTTGAAAAATCAGAAGGAATTACAAAATTAGTGGAGACATAATCTTGTCTTGGAATCTTGTATTTTTGGTATGGAGAAACTGTCTCAACAGTAACACCAAATTTTTTCATTGAAGATATGGTTGCATCAAGATACGGCTTTGATACTAGATTACCTTCAATGTTTAGTATGATTCCGTTTTCTGTTTTTGGTGCAGCAATCATCAAAGCTGAAATGAACTGACTAGACACAGAACCTGGAATGGCAACTTGACCTCCACGAATTTTTCCTTGTACAGTTATTGGCGGTTTGCCTTCAGTCGATGTACATTTTGCTCCAAGTGATTGTAGAGCATCAAGTAATAGCTGCATTGGTCTTTTTCTAAGGCTTGAATCACCATCTAATTTGACTTTATCACCCGAAAGGGATGATATTGCCGCAGCAATTCTAATCGTGGTTCCAGAGTTTGAAGCATCAATGTTCAAGCTCTGCAAGTTTAACTCTCCTGAACTTTCTACAGTTATGTTGGAGCCATCTATTTTGATTTTCGCACCAAAGTTTTTGCATGCGTTTATCGTTGCAATGGTATCTCTTGAAAGCAAGACATTGCTTATCTTACTTTGGCCTTTTGCAAGTGTCGACAAAAATATGGCTCTATGTGTATAACTTTTGTTTGGTGGACAAGATATCTTTCCAGAAAGCCTTGTTTTTTCTATCTTACATTTCATACACTTCAGCCTTTTTGTTGTTAATGTCTGATATCATGACTTGTCCGTCATGGGACAAAAATGCCTTTTTCACATTAGAGACGTTCCCTTTTTTTGCAATTGCTGCAATAGAAGGCCCGTTACCTGATACTGATGCTGCAAGTGCACCAGCCTCTAAAAGATCTGTAAGAATTCTAGGATCAGAGTTTAGTATAGTCGAGGTTGCAAGACCATTTAACAACATCGCATTCCAGTAATCCGAATTGCTTGCTAGTGACCATGCTTGTGCAAAGACTCCCTCTAGAATCTTTAGCTTGTTGACATTTCCTCTTTTTCTTGACCTTGGTATGAATATGATGGCTGACAGATCCTCTGGAGCTTTTTCAGATTTTACGATTTTCAGATTATGGTTATCTGTCACTGCAAAGCCGCCAAAATAACATGCACAAGCATCATCAAACGCCCCAGTGATGCTTACTTTGGATTCAATAGATGCCTCTACGCCATGTCTTAGCACTTCAAGATCATTTATCTGTGGTCTGAAAAGTTTGGCACAAGCTAGAGAGATTACAGAAGATATTGCACTAGAACTCTTAAGGCCATATCCTGACGGTATTTCTGATTTTAATGAAATTCTCAGTTTGTACTTTTCTAGATCATTTTTTGGCATGGCTTTTTCAATTACACTTTTTATCAGCCGTGAGCTTAGACTGGATTCTTTATTTTCAAAGACTAGGCCAGACCCCGGTGTGGCTTCTATGATGGACACTACATTTAATGAAATGCCAAGTGTTGCACCTTTTCCTGTGGCAATTGCATTTACAATTGAGACTGCACCATGCATGACGGCTTTAGCTGTTGGCATTTCAAAATCTCCCCAAAAGTGTTAATTTCATTGCTTCATAAGGCGCTTTTCTTTTTGTCCAGATCTCAAAGGAACGCATTGCTTGAGCAAGAAGCATTTCCCAACCATATATGATGGTCGCACCTTGTTTTTTTGACTGTTCAAGTAATTCTGTATCAACTGGCATGTACACTAAATCATATACTGTACAGTCCTTGTTGATCATCCTTGTAGATATTGGGCTAGTATTATTTTTCATGCCAACCGAAGTTGCATTTACAATAAACTTGTAATTACCTGTAGTGTTTCCAGCGTTTACCAAATCAGTATGATCTGACTCCAGCCCCAGATTGTTTGCAAATTTTACAAGTTCTTCTGCTTTTTCTCTGGTCCTATTTGCTACTGTAATTTTGTGAGCTTTTTCTTTTGCAAACGCAGCTACAATAGCTCTTGCTGCTCCACCTGCACCGATGAGCAATACATTTGAATCCTTACAGCTTTGGTTTCGTTGCTTTATTGGTTCCAAAAATCCATCCATGTCAGTGTTGTATCCCTTGAACTTTCCATTCTCATTATTAACAGTGTTTGTTGCTCCAATCGTTTTGCAATCTTCATCCATGTCATCAAGAAACTTCATCATCTCTATCTTGTGTGGTATTGTCACGTTAAATCCCGCAATGTTGATGAGCTTTAAGGACTCGATTCCTTCAGATAGCTCTCCTTTTGGAATTCGATATGCAATATATGTGCAATCTAAACCCAAGAACGCAAAAGCAGCATTGTGTATAGCAGGTGAAAGCGAATGATCAATCGGGTCGCCTATCACAGCATAAGTCTTTGTCATGATATCATTTTTTCAACTTGAAGATTGATTTAACTTCATCTAGGCTAAACTGGCCTGGTGCAACTGGTTTGCCAAGTGAAACATATGTGTAAGGACTGCCAAATTGTGTACATAGAATCCTAGACATGCGTCCGCTGTCTCCCATTGCAAAGGCAATCAGTTTGTGATTTTTTGGCAGGTTTTTATACAAAGATAAAACCTTCATGGAATCACCTATAGTTTTTGCACTAGTAACGATCTTAACATTTTTTGAAAACTTGCTCATCTGTCTTAATTTTATTCTTAACAAATTCTCATCTGGAGTTTTTTTAAAATCATGCCATGAAACAAGCAAACTTGTTTTTGTTCTTTTTAGATACTGACGAAGGTCTTTGTTTTTTCTTATGGTATCAAACTCTACATCAAGCAGATACGGATTGTACTCTGCGATTAACTTTAATATGGAAATTCTGTCTTTTTCACCACCTGAAAACTTGCCGCCCTCTGATATTGGTCTTAAGGTACAGATGCATCTTCTCAAATCGTTTTTTACTAGATCTAGTGCTGTTGGAATTTTGTTTGGAACCATGAAATCAAATCGTAACTCTGCATAATCTGATCTTTTTAATGCCTGACCTAGACGCAAACGTAGCTTTGCTGGACTTGATTCAGCTAGGGTAACACATGTCTTATTTGCCATAATTCTTTGTGTAATGTTAGAAAATTAAGCCTTTATTCAAACTTGAAACTAATTTTATTACAGGTTTTTTACCGTCTTTGATTTTAGAGCCTCTGATCCTCTCAGCCCTGTTCCCAAATCGATAGCATCCTCGATTGGAGTTACAAAGATCTTGCCAAATACCTTCTCTCCGTCACTATGAACTGCTTGTAGAATTGCTTGGATTACCTCTTCAGATTTAGAGTCTTCAACAATTGTATAAATTAGATTGCGTACATTGAAATCAGCAGCATATTTGACAGTTCCTCTAAGTCCTGAAATCATGGGAGGTTCAACAGATCCTCTTCCTCTAACTTGGGCTACAGTAACTCCGCTTACTCCAATTTTTTTTAATGCATCAAGGATTGGTGTTAAATTTTCTATTTTTGTATGAACCTCGATTCTTTTCATAATAGAGATAAGATGTGAGTCCAAATAAACATATGTCCAATTAATAGCCAGATTCAATCTCACGCTAGACGTTTTAAAAAAACAAGAACTCTAAATCAAATGTACGTTTTTTGATCCATACTCCAAATATTATATAGTGAATCAATTCATGATTTCTGTGTGGAGACCAAATTCTGTTGTCAACGCTGATTCACGAGATCTTTCAAAAATAGGAAAAGACAAAGTTTCACTTACCGTAACTTCGCCACCATATCACAATGCAATAAACTACCAAGAGCATCAAACCTCAAACGATTGGTATAGAGGAACTGTAGGTGTTTTACTTGAAACTTGGGTTGATGAAATGAGAGATGTATTTTCTCAAGTATACATGGTTACAAAGCCAGGTGGTTCTTGTTGTATAGTTATAGGCAATGAACTTGTTGAAGAAAAAACCAAACTTCCGCTTCCTGCAATTTTACTGGTAGAACTAACAAAAAAAGAGATTGGCTGGAAATTTTTTGAAGAAATAATTTGGAACAAAGTTACAGGTGGAAAAAAAAGATTCAGAGTAACTGTACAACACCCATATCCTACGTATTACTATCCAAATATCATGCATGAACAAATCATAATTCTTAGAAAGCCGCCATTTTCTAACATCAAGGACAAAAAAAGTAAATTAAAAATAAATGATCTGATGAAAAAAGAAATCGCAAACTCGGTGTGGCACATTGCACCAGTTCCGCCTAGTTACAGAAGGTTTCATCCAGCTGCATTTCCAGAAGAAATCCCATATAGATTGATACAGCTTTACAGTAACGTCGGAGATCTAATCCTAGATCCCTTTGTAGGAAGCGGTCAGACAACCAAAATGGCTAGGTTTCTTAAGCGAAAGTACATTGGTGTAGACAAGTCTGCAAAATATGTGAAAATAGCACAAAAACGAACAATGGAACAACCCTCCCTTCGAAATATGCAACTAGTTCCCTATTGGAAAAAACCTGAACCCCTTGACATCTGAATCCTTATATCGTAAAGGTTATCTACAAATCTCTCCGAATCAAATCATGGTTACAACAAATACCAAAAGCTATTTTAGAAGCGTTGAAAATAGCCATAGAAAATATTCTTCTGCAATAAAAAAAGCAAAAACTAGACAGGGAATCATGAATATTTATTGGAGACACAAGCGAGAACACGAGGCAATTCTTAGAAAACACCTAAGAGAAGAAATGGCAGAAGTAAATCAACTAAAAAAGAAGATAAAAAGAAGATAATTCTTTTTTAATAATTTTTTATTTTATCCAAAAATAATTATCCAGATAGTTAAAAAATACTAGAAAACAACTTTTCATCTATTCACAAATCACTGTCGCTAAGACGGATTTACGTTACCGCTTTTTTGACCAAATGCTGCATAACAGCTAGAATGATATGCTTTGTTATTTACGAAAACCAAGGCCCCTCGAATTATTCCCTGTCTACATATTACACACAGATCTACAAATTCTGTATCTTTGTCATCGGTAGGTACCATATATGACTGACTTTGATTCATGATTTAAGGAATTCTGTAATTAATAAAATACATTACTTTTCAATAATGTATTCATCATCTACTTCCATACCAAAGTGCCTTCCAGTTGCTGGTTTGCAGTGTGCTAACACAACATCACCTTTTTTGAGATGTGTGACAGATACCAGGTGACCATTTGGTCTTACAAAGCGTATTGTCTCAGCGTTTTGTGCAATTATTCCACCAATTTCGTTTCCAATTTGTGCTTTTATCATAAGCATGGGTCTGCTCTCTATTTTTGAACGACCAACAGTTGCTCTCCTTGCCTTGCCTTTTGAATCCAAAACTAGAACTTCAGAACCTGTTTCTAACTCTGATAGATATTTTGTTGTTCCATCTGGAGAAATGGTATAACAATGAACTGCTCCCGCATTTACCCTAAATGGTCTTGGTGAAGTAAAAGAAGATCCGACTGATTCATTATGAACTAGAAACAAAAAGTTTGATCTACTTCCAATTAACATCCCTTCCCCTCTGTGAAGCATGGATGCAGTATCAACACACACTCGCTCACCATTTCCTACCTCTTTTATTTCAAAAATTTTTGCTGGCTTTAACTCGAAAGATTTTGTTCCTAGATAAACTAGTGCTTCTCTTACTTCGTTAATGGAACTAGTTGAAAATATTACTCCATCGACACCTATTTCCAAAATAGAAAACATTTTCCTTACTTCTTCAGGATTGTTTGCTAGTGCAAATATTCTAGTATGCAATTTGTGTAGTTTTGCTATGATATTTTCAAGTGGAATTATTTTCCAATCTTTTACATCAACAATAACAAAATCAATTCCAGTCCTTGCAAACTTGAGTATGTTTTCAATATCTGCGTTTGATAAAACTCTTAGTCTAATTCCCACTTTTTTGCCCTTAGGCTTTGACGAAGAAATTTTGTCTAGTATTGTATAATTTGCACTTTCTGAGTTGTATAGTGTTGCAAGCTTTGTCTTAATTCCTTTNNTCTCTACTTTTTGTCAAGTCTTTTTGCCGCTTCCTTTGCAGTTTCTTTTTTAAATATTATTCCTGCTAAAGCTTCGGTCATTCTGTCTGGTCGTTTGTGTTCGAAGATGTTTCTTCCATATGTTACACCCTTTGCTCCTGCTTTCATGGCCTCTTCTGTCATTTCTAAAATGTCATTGTCAGTTTTTGCTTTTGGACCTCCCGCTATTACTATTGGAACAGGAGTACTTTTGACAATTTTTGCAAATGAATCATAATCTCCAGTGTATACTGTTTTTACAATATCTGCACCCATTTCTGCACCAATTCTTGCTACATGAGCAACAATTTCTGGATCATGTGGGTCTTTGATATTTTCTCCTCTTGGATACATCATAGCTAAGAGTGGCATGTCCCATTTATGGCAGTCATCTGCCATTCTCCCAAGTTGTTCAAGCATTTCAGGTTCTTCTTTTCCACCTATGTTAATGTGAAGTGAAACTCCGTCTGCACCAAGTCTTAGAGCATCTTCAACAGAACCTGTAAGCATTTTTCTGTTTGGTGATTTTGAAAGTGATGTGCTACTTGAATAATGCACCAAAACTCCGATTGCAAGTGGTTTAGGAAGTGTTTTTAGAATTCCTCTATTGACAATGACTGAAGTCAATCCATAATGTTGACATGTGTAAATTACATTATGGGGATCCTCTAGTCCTTTGATTGGTCCACTTGATATACCATGGTCCATAGGGATACAAAGCATCTTTCCTGATCTTAAAATTCGATTTAATCTAATCTGTAATCCAGATACCATTATGAGATATTCCTTGGTGTACCCTACTTAAAAATAGCGGGTGTATGGACATGAACGTTTCATAACTTTGAAACATTTTAGGAACTGTCAGATATTAGGATGTCAAAATCTAGATGAGTTATTTCATGTTAGGATTTATGTAAGAATGGCTAGGATGAAAAATATTTAGTACTTTTTATAAATCTGATCCTGACAATAATATATCTTCTGGCTGTTTCGATTTGTACATTCTCGATTGTTGAAACATATTCTCTGAACACTCGACGGCCCCTCTTCGATCGATCTTTTGGAACCAGTAAATGGTTTTCTATCATAGAATTGATTGTTCTATAACCTGTGGTCTTTGGGATTCTACAAATATCTAGTATTTCTGTAATTGTTCTTGGATTATCCAAAGTACAATTCATAATGTTTCTTTTATCTTCATCTGCAAAGGTTTCTAAAACCAATTTAGCAAGCGATTCGTCCTCTAAAACTACCCATCCATGATCAACATATCTTACACTTTTCCTGAATTCTTTAACAATTTTGTCTCTAAGAGTCTGCAGATCTATCGGATAATCAATTGATTTGTCTACACTAAGCTTCGGGTCTGAAATTTCTTTCTCGTATTTATTGTCTTTAATTAAAGTCATTGAATAATTTTTGCTGTGAAAGTTAAAAAATACCGTCTGCCAAATATGGAAATGATCGAATNNGTACAACGTTTTTTGTTTTAATCATTATATTATTTTCTTTCATTTCCCTTTAGACTGTAAGTAAATTGAAAGTTCAATTTTGCATAGGCAATTTTTAATATACTGTTAGCAAGAGAACACGTCTGCAAAGGTTATCAAGGATTAAATAGCATAAAACGAAAGCAAAAACAAATTGAGTCAAATAACAAAGGAACTCTATGCTTCTGAGATAGGTGATATTCTTGAAAACTCACTTGCGGGAAACAGGCCAAGCTTAGAAGACTGTGTAAGACTCTTAGAATCTGATAACGTGCATCTGATGGGCTTGGCGGCTGGTCATCTAACAAGTCAAAAATACGGAAAAAAAGTTTCATTTGTAAATAATATGATATTAAATTATACAAATGTCTGCATTACAGACTGTAAATTCTGTGCATTTTACAGACCACCAGAACATGTCGAATCCTATACAGTATCACTGGAAGAAATTGAATCTCGTGTTAAAATAGCATGGGAGATGTTTGGAATTACCCAAGTCTTAATTCAAGGTGGTCATAATCCAAATCTTGGAATTGAATACTATGAAGACGCATTTAGAATGATTAGAAAAAATTTTCCAGAGGTTGGGGTCCATGGACTTTCTGCATCTGAAATTGATATGATAGCAAGAATAGAAAAATCCAGTACAAAAGAGGTTCTTTCCAGATTAAAAGAAGCAGGATTGCAGTCAGTTCCTGGAGCAGGTGCAGAAATTCTAGTAGATTCTGTAAAGAATNNCCTGCTTCGGCAACAATGATGTATGGACATGTGGAAAGCAACAAGGATATCGCAGAGCACTTTGTAAGGATTGCAGAACTACAAGAAAAAACAGGTGGATTTATGGCATTTATTCCTTGGAGCTTTGAGCCTAACAATACTTTGATGCAACAAGAAAAGATCGTGACTTATCCAGCTGGAGGTTTCCAGCTTTTAAAGATGATTGCAATCTCTAGGTTGATGTTTGATGGACTTATACCACATATCCAATCTTCTTGGCTTACAAATGGAATTGGTATGGCGCAAATGGCTCTACAATATGGCGCTGATGATTTTGGCGGCACTCTTCTTGGAGAAGAAGTTGTCTCATGCACGGGAGCTCGCTCTACGGAACTTACCGGAAAAAAAATCATTACAGCAGTAAAACAAATGGGTTATGCAGTGCAAGAGCGAGATAATTTCTATAACGCAGTACAGATGCACTAGATTCCGTAATTAGGCCACTTGGCATCAACAACGTTTTTTGTATCCTCATCTACTTTTACTAACTCCTGAATCTCTCTTTGATATCCTTCTTCTTTATTTTTTTGGGTTGCATCTATGCCAAGTTTAGATCCCATGTTCAAAAGTGGCGAAGCTGGATCTAATGTGTCAGTTGGGGTATTGTTTATTATTATAATATCACGTGCTGCATCAGCTCTTGTTGTTACTGCCCAAATTACATCATTGATGTCGTGGACATTCACATCTTCATCTACTACAATGAAAATTTTTGTTAGTGCAAGCTGACCTAATCCCCATAGTCCCATCATGACTTTTTTTGCTTGACCTGGGTATCTTTTCTTTATTGAAATGATGGCAATTCCTTGGAACCATCCTGAGGCAGGCATAGAAAAATCAGCTACTTCGGGCTGGAACATTTTAATCAACGGCAAAAAAGATCGCTCTATTACTTTACCAATAAAGGCATCCTCCAAAATAGGTTTGCCAACAATTGTTGTAAGATAAATCGGTTTTTCGCGTCTGATTATTCCTGTCAATGTAAAAGTAGGATATGGCTCTGGAGGAGTATAATATCC
>DUJB01000025.1 GCA_013330055.1 Nitrosopumilaceae archaeon | reverse complement strand
AGGCAGTTTTTAAATATTGTTCATAAATACTTTTTAATTAGAATGAAGCCAAATCTCAAAGGAATTGTAGTATTGTTCATCATTGCGTCAATCCTGGTGTCTGCAAGTCTAGTCACAGCAATTTTTGCACAGGAAGAAAAATTAGAAACAGACAGTGTAAATGATGTTACCTTGCGAGCAGTCTTTCATTTCAGAGAAGCAACTGAGACCGTATACACCTTCAAAAACTTTGATACAATGTCAAGTGGATTTGATCGTACAAAAGCGCCTACCTTCAAACTGGAAGGAGTGATAGGTTGGGATAGACCATTGCTCTACAAAGCTATTGATACATCATTTAATCTAGGAAAGACGGTACAACACGACTATTCAAAATTTGATGTGGATGTAATATTCCAACATGGAAATCAACCATTCAGGCAGTTTAGTTACGGAGACTGTCAAATAAAAAACTACAATGTTTATACGGATTATGATAGAGAAGAAACATACAACGGAAGAACAAAATTTGTCTATCTTGATAGAATAGATTTCGACTGTAGAGGTTTTGCACTAGGTAATCCAATTTACGAAAAGATGTTACAGGATCAAAAAGCAGAGAAAACATCAGAAGCTATGAAAAATATCAAACTCAAAAAAAGTGAGAAATAATAGCCTCATCCAGTTCTTTATTTTACCTACAATTATGAACATATGTCTTAGATATCAAAATAAAACCACGTTTTTCTCATGGAGTGGTCAAAATCATTAAATATGCGAAACTGAGTGGAAAAATGTGCGAACTCAAAGCATAATGTTTTCTATCTTACTTTTAGGTGCTGCGCTTATGGTTCCATCTGGATTATCATTTGCACAAACAAATCAAACCGATACAATGACTAACCAAACTAGCTCANNTAGCTCAATGAATGCTACAAGTACAATGACTAACCAAACCATGACTTTGGGTAACCAAACTATCACAGTCACAAATCAAACTAGCCAGACCACAAACCAAACCAGTGTTGGTTCTGATAGTGAGACTAGCCCAGAACCCGAAAATCTAGGACCACAAGTATCCGCTTATGTTCACCAAGCAATGTCTACCTTTAAGATGCAAAGAGAAGAAACAAAGAATGCAATAAAAGATTGTAGGGAAAAGATTGCTAGCGCAGCTCTAGCAGATAGAGAATCTGTACGAGAGGATTGTAAGACAAAACTAAAGGGAATTAGAGAATCTTACAAAGAAGATAGAATGGCATTTAGAGAATTGTTCAAAGAAAACAGAAATGCAATGAAAATGGCAATTGAAGATGCAAGAGCAAAAATGAAAGAGATGACGACAGAAATGCACGAAGATATTAAAGCAATGAGGGAAAACATGAAGGAACAAAGTGACGCACTTAAAGAAAAATTGAAAGAACAAAGAGAGGCAATGAAAGAAAAAATGAAATCAATGAAAGAACAAATGAGCGAGACAAAAGACAAGAAGAAAGAGGATGTTGACCTTATGAAGCAAAAAATGGAAGAAGCTCGTGAAGAGATAAAGAAGAAAAAGTCAGGCTCCTATTAGATAACTCTGAATGATGGGTTCAGTAATCTGTAAAGATATCCGAATCCAAAAATTACTGTTAGAATCAATCATTAGAAATCCCTAAATGTTACATTAAACATAATCTGAACACGAAAATTATCATTCTGACTTTTGCACTTGTCTTTTGTCTGCTTATTGGACAAACTGTTTTTGGAAGTGTTGGGTTGGATATGGAAATTAGTAAAAATCTTGACGTTCCTTTTGAGGTTAATGTTGGAGATAGTGTTCAACTAGTCAATGGTGCAGAAATTTCAATTCTTAATGTAGAAGACTCTAGATGTCCTGCAGACGTACTCTGTGTTTGGCAAGGGGAAGCAAAAGTTTCAATTAATGTCATAAAAGATTCAAAAGATCTTGGAAACTTTGTTCTATCCACCCTAGAAGAAAAATCAACACAAAGATTTGACAGCTTTACAATAAAACTAGTTGAAGTGCAACCTTATCCTTACAGCAATAAGGAAATCAAGCTTTCAGATTATGTTGTTACACTTGTAGTCTCAGATACACGCACCATTGTATCGCCTCTAAAACAATATCTAGATGGAATTCCAATTGACAAAATTGTTTGCTCATCTGACCTGCAACTAATAATGAAAAAAACTAATGGCAAACCAGCTTGTGTCCAACCCGACAGTGTAGAAAAATTAATTGAGAGGGGCTGGGCCGTACATGTATTACCTGAATATGTAAAAGATGAACCAAAAAATTCTGACATTTTTGAACTAGGGAAATATCAAATAACAACTGATACAATAATTTACAACAATTCAACAGGCTTTCTTGCAAGGCCATCCGACCCAGGAAAATTTCCTGGTGTTATATTGATACATGAATGGTGGGGCTTAAACGATAACATCAAAGACATGGCAAGAAACCTTGCTTCCCACGGATACATAGTATTTGCAGCAGATTTGTACGCAGGTCAGGTAGCAACAACTCCTGATGGTGCAAGACAGCTTGTGACTACATTTGATGTTGAAAAAGGAATCTCAAACATTCATGCCGCAGCAGAAATTTTAAGAACAAAATATGATACTGAAAAATTAGCTACAATTGGGTGGTGCTTTGGAGGAGGACAATCACTAAACTATGCATTAAGTGGAAACGAGCTTGATGCTACTGTAATTTACTATGGTCAACTAGTCACTGAGAAAGACCGTCTCTCTTTGATTCACTGGCCAGTCTTAGGAATGTTTGGAGGGCAAGATCAGTCAATTACAGTTGAAACTGTAAACGAGTTTGAATCTGTCTTAAATGACCTTGGCATAGAAAATGATATCCGCATATACCCAGATGTAGGTCACGCCTTTGCAAATCCNNAAACACTATATTATTTTTAGAGACGCATCTGAAAAAATAATCTTTGCAAGTTTCTTCTTATTGCAAAGTATCTAGATCAGAAATCTCTAGTTTGTTTTCTTCAATACGACACTTCAATCTTTGTGGATAGCAGCTCATCATTATTGTAAAGCATTCTTTATTAGAATAAGTCCAGTATGTAATATTGGAAAATTACCTGATCGCTTAATTAATTATTGATCTGTCTTCTTGTGAATTTTAATGCGGTAAGTAATATGGCGATGCTATTTTATGTCCACAAGATGTTTTTTGGATATGAGTTGTTATGATATTAAAGTGTTGCATAGGAATTCTACGTGATACTTTTAATTCATTTTTGTAAAAAGCATCAGATGATATCAAAAGAAAGGCAATTTGGTTTAGTTGTTGCTGTAATTTTCTTGTCTTCGCTTATACCACATTCATTTGCACAACCCGAGGTTGATCACTTTTATGTAAAGGGACTAGCAGATGAGAATGGCCCTTTTGCAAAACAATATGTAAGGATTCTTGGTAACGACGATAAAGTTACGATTTTCCGCGACACTACGGGTAAAATGGCAATCATAAGAATGAATGTGTCCATCTCTGTGCACTGTTATGATAAAGTGTCTACGATGTGTATTAGTGGTATCGTTTACGACACAAAAAATACTGACAGTCCTGATATTGGTGACCAGATACGACTAAACATAGATCCAAGTGGTAAGAAGCAGACGATAACGTTCCTTACAGGAGAACGGGCAGGGTCTAGCGTCTTAATATTTCCCAGTGAAAAAAATCACCAGTCTGAATCCAAAAGTATTCAAAAATTAATCTTTATTCCTGAAAAAAGAGATCCACTCACTTTAGTTAATAGATATGAAGAGAGTGGAATGGAAAAAGCAATTCAAAAGGCGCAAGAATTTGCAATAACACATCCAACTTTTTCCTTTGACGGGATACAGCAAAGTCTTGATGTAAATCTAATAAGCGTGATAGAATCAAAACCCCCAGTGTATGTAGTACAATTAAGTTTTGACTCTGAGCACCCCGGCTATGGAAACAGAATGGGTCAAGTACTAAAAGACCTAACAACTCATCATGTCATGAAAGTCNNGGTGCCTCTGCACAAACTGAGGAAGAACTATACAAAAAGATTGAAGCACATGCAAAAGAACACGGATTTGATGAAATACCACCAGATCTTTTATTAAAAGTAAAAGCTGCGATAAAAGATAACTGATCATGCGATTTGCCAGAAAATGTATGATGAGGCATAAAAATTCATTAGGTAATTCACTCAGATGTCATCAGAAAGACATATTCTTGATAACGTTCACAACATATTGTGACTATACTAGTTGATTGTGCAGGTGATGATGAAATTGCAAGTGATCTTACAAAATATGTAATTAGTTTAGGTCATGAGGCAAAGCAAGATAATTCTTATGTTCTGATAAACGAAAAAGATGTAAAAAACATTCTCAAATTATTTATCAAACATTCTGGCAAATCAGATTATGACGTATTACAAGCAGATTCAGAAACTGTTGTCTTGGCAAAAGTGTTGCCTATCAGAGAATTTGGTCTGGCGACTTGTGAAATT
This sequence comes from Nitrosopumilaceae archaeon, assembly GCA_013330055.1. Taxonomy (GTDB): domain Archaea; phylum Thermoproteota; class Nitrososphaeria; order Nitrososphaerales; family Nitrosopumilaceae; genus UBA8516; species UBA8516 sp8516u. The sequence goes on along the minus strand of DUJB01000025.1, from coordinate 21,336 downwards.
TGTGGTTATGCTGCATCTGATGAAGAATTGTTTGCACATAGACGTGCGCATGGAATTCAACTTTTCTAAAGCTAATTTGTAATCATACCAAAAATCTTTTAACAATTTTTAGGCATGCACAGAATATTTTCTACAAACAAAATACTATTTTCATGGCAGACTATTTCATGTGTTATTTTGTTCTCTAGAAAGGGTAATACGATAAAAGATCAGAATGCCTGTCATCTCAAGTGTTTCAACTAGAGCCACAGTGTAAAAATGTAACAGCCATCCAGCATACATTTCATTTAGTATTGCTAAAAGTGCAGAAATCTGAGGAAATGCAAAAAATATTGCTAGTACAAAGCCTGCAAAACCTGTTATCCAATCTTGTGGAGTCATTTTCTTTGACTCGGCAAGCATTTTTTGAGGATCGTCAATTCCTTCTAAACGTTCCAACAGCTGGGTTTTGATATCTAAATAAGTAGAATTTCCAAGCTCAATTGCAACAATCGTTCCGCCTAATAATAACAAGAACAAGGCAGCTTGTCCATACGCTAAAATCTTTCTCTTACCACGCTGTACTTTACGCATTTGATTCTCAAACATTTGACCAAATCTTCCAAGCTTTTTCTTTTTGACAAGTACTACCATAAGGACGGAGATGGCAGAGACTAGTCCAAAGGAACCAAACCAATGTGTTGAAACATAGGTGTAAAATATCAATCTGACTGGAAGTAATAGTCCTGTCATGACAGCAAAGACTACAAATGTCTCAACTATTTCCTGTTTACGACTAGGCTTGTTTTTTGTTTGATCTAACATATTCAAGATGTGTTTGGCTCTTAAGGAATTTAATAGATTGTATGTATTTTTTAATTAATATTGGCATAATTATACCGAATCAGAAAAAGTTTCAATCTTCATGCGATTCTGTTTACTTGTAATGTATGACTTTAGTCGCATAACAACAAATGTAGGAAATACAAAATAAATCCCAATATTAAGTAAGATAACTCCAACCCCATAACCAATCATTTCAATTTCCGAATCAATCTCAAAAAAATTTAGAATCAGGGGAGTTGTAACAAGCGGCGTGATTAATGATTTTACAATTTCTTTAAAGATAGTATTCTGTCTTTCCCAATCTGCCACTGTAGGACTGAACGTGTAATAGAATTGGTTAAACGCAGTCATAAACATGGTTCCAGAGATAGTTTGTAATAGGACGTTGTCTCTAATCTCTCTTAACATCTGAACTTGAGGAGCAAGTTCAGATCCAAATGACGCCGTAGCTATTAAACATCCTGAATATTTTGTTGCTTCACTAGATGAATCCTGAACTTTGTCTGCCATTGATGCAGCAGTATCTTGAGTGCCTTGAACTGTATTTTGCATTTGTTGCTGAATCGGATCTACTCCCAAATCTTGAGCAAAAATATTTGATGGTACAAAACCACACGAAATTGATGAAAGTAAAGCTAGTACTAATACAGTAACTCGTTTCGTGATTAGTTCCTCCTGCCTGCGTTATGTGAAGCGGTTTATTTTATCATATCCTAATAATTTTTTTGATGTTGTCTAACAAATAGATATGAAAATTCCCAAAATTGAAAAAAAGTTAATGTTTAGGTTTTGGTATTGTCAATAAGGAAATAACACATCTATTGTTTGGTGATAAAGAATGAAAATTGTATTCAAAGTACTCTTTGGTCTGATTGGATTGTTGATTGGGGAAATGATACTTGGCTACATTTTGTCACTGGCTCAAGTAGTTGAGGTAATAGTTAAAGTTCAAACGTTTAATAAATTATTAATGGCAATTCCGTTCAGACTCGTAATAATAATAACATCCACAGTTGTTGTAGGATTTTTTATAATTAGAATGGTCCTTAACGAAAGAAAAATAGTCCAAGAACTTCAAGACACACTTTATGAAACTCTTGAGACACTAGAAAATTACAAACGCATAAACGAACAGTATCCTAGCCAGGTGTCAGATGAAGACATGGAACGCATAAGATTAAAAATCAAAAAAATCCACCATGAGATAAAAATTAGAGAGATCCGTGTTCAAGTTAATGATTCCGACGTGAGCAAAAATTGATCCAATTAGTAGTACGACAAACTAATTATGCATTGGACTTAAATGTAGCACAAAATAGTCGTCTATTAAATTAGTGATAAAATGTCAAGTGACGAAATTGCAAAACCAAATCCAGACGAAATATCTAAACCAGCAGAAATATCAGAATCTGCAAAAAACCCTGGATCAGAAGGAATCACCGTAAAAAAATCAACTTATAAAATGCTTATTGTAGGAATAACGGTATCTCTGATTGTTGTGGCGTTTTTTTCTGGTTATACTCTTGGTAGTCAAACTGTGGAACCACTTATAATACAACAAAACCCGATGCCACCTACTCCACAGCAGCCAACTCAGGCCCCATCTACAGAAGAAACAAGAATTTTTGTTTCATTATCTGATGATCCAATAAAGGGAGATCCAAATGCCCCTGTGACTATTGTGGAGTTTTCTGATTTCCAATGTCCATTTTGTGCAAGATTTTTTGCACAAACCCTGCCCCAAATACAACAAGATTACATAGATTCAGGCAAAGTAAAACTAGTCTTTAGAGATTTCCCATTAGAAAGCATACATGCAAATGCAAGAGCCGCCTCGATTGCTGGAGAATGTGCCGATGATCAGAAAATGTTCTGGCAGTATCATGACAAATTATTTGAAGGCCAAACTCAGTGGGCAAGCCTTAGTGCGAATGATGCAGCAAATACATTCCAACAATATGCATCAGAATTAGAATTAAATTCTGAAAATTTCAACTCCTGTTTGAACTCTCAAAAATATTCTGATGAGGTAAACCAAGACTTTCAAAACGGTGCAAATTATGGTGTCACAGGAACCCCGGCATTTTTCATAGGAAATGACAAGGATGGATATGTAACCCTGATAGGAGCAAAACCATATTCAGCATTTCAACAAGTCATTGATAAAGAATTATCTTAGGATCATTTTCAATTATTGAAATATCTTTTTGTGGTTTTAGTAATCACTAGGTTGATCTTTTTTTGCTGTCGGAGGAGGATTTACTTTCATTATTCCCCTGCTGATCAAATATTGTATTCCTGAAACAAAATCGCCATCTGATATCTCATCATCTGCCCACCATCCTACATTGTTTTTTACCCATTGAGGAATTTTCTCTTCTGATTGTTTGTCTGAGGACTTCGTTGGAGTGATTTTCATTATTCCTTTTTGGATGAGGAATTGAATACCCTGTACAAAGTATCTGTCTTCTACCAAACCCTCGGACCACCATTTTGCATTTTTTTTAATCCAGTTTGGAGGTGCAGTATAAGTAGAGTTTTGAGCAGCCGCAAGAGGCATTAATCCAATGAACATTGTCGATATGACTAAACTTGTGAATAGTGAAAAGTTAGGTTTTCAAATCTAACTTGGGTTCTTCCTTAAAAGAAAGAAAGGATTTGTTCCTAAAATTAATAGGATACAGATGCAAGATCAACACATCTCAGAACGGAATTGTGTTACCAACCTTCTCAAGACGGGAAACTTTATCCTTTTATGTGTTCCTTGATATGGTACGGATTACAAGTCGCTGCACCAAAACATCATGAGAATAGATCCTAGAGTTCGATTTGCTACAATATTTGATATAAATGGTACAATCTTGTTTAGTGCTCATCGTGATGGTGTAACTAACCTTCTTTCTCCAGAAGAAAACAAAAAGGCACTTGATCAAGCTATAGATGCATGGAAATCTAGAAACGAATACGCAAACAAGATTGGCAAAGGCAAATACGTTTTGGCAGTTTATGAAAAAATCAAACGAATCACAATGCCACTAGACGAAGAATACTTTCTTTATATCACTACAGAAGCAAATGCTGACCATGATAAAATAATTGAAAAAGCACTTAAACTAAAACAAGATGCATTGCATGCTCCTGAAGGAATGCCCTGATATGCCGCCAATAAACTAGATATTTTGAAATTACTTTTTAATTAATTCCAATATCTTAAAGGGAATCTTATTTAGATCAATTTGTCTTTCTGTAGTTACAAAAAGTACATTTGGGTCCATTGGAAAGCTCATTATAACTATCTTGCCTCTGTAGGAAAGCGAAAATTCAACTGGACCAAATTCTGTATCGAATTCATGACGCATTCTTACCCTTAGTGAAAGCTCCATGAACAACATTTCATCTTTTTTAGCATCTTCTAAAGCTGTTAAACCTTTTCTCATACCACCTGCCACAAGTTTTCCTTTGTTGTTTATCGCTCTGACAGATCGTATTTTTTCGTCTAATTGGAAAACGCTATCACATAATTCATCAAATCCCCCACCATTCTGACTATCTTGCAATATGTTGATGAATAATGTTCTACCAGATTAACTTGTAGATCAGAATATGTTCAAAAAGCTTATCACCTAAGAGTGAGATGATATAATCATGTCAAAGAAAAAACCTGAAGGCTGGGAAACACTCTGGCAAGAATACCTCGAATCACTAAACAAATGGAAGCATGTCTATGAAATGTGGACAAAGGCAGGAAATGAAGCCATGATAAAGTACAGTGAGGTTTGGCAAAAGACACTTGGAACAGACTCTGAATTGTTGAAAAAAATCACTGAAACGTGGCAAGAAGCTTGGAAACAAGCAGGTGTTGAACCAATCAGACAGCTTGGCACAATGTGGGATACCATGGTAAAGATGTCAGGAATGGAGTCAATGACAAAATTCAATGAAGACTGGATGAAAATGTGGCAAGGCTCTGGCATGGAACCATTCAAGGCATATTCTGAAATGCTAAAAAAATATACAGAAACTTGGGAAAACATGTGGAAAAAATAATCTAACTGTCATACAAATTACAGGTATGTAGTTTAGTGAATTTTCATTAGTCCAAATTTTTTTATCTTTTATTTCTATTCACAGATGCGACTAAATCATGCATGTATACTTTTATGTGATTACTTAAAATAAAAAAAGGAAAAATTCTTAGTTTTTAGTCCAAGTGGACAGCCATGAGTTAAAGATATTGTGGTTTAACTCAGCAAATGCTGTCGCATTCTCGTTTATTGTCCTAAGATTTTGTTTTGTTGCATCAAGTGCAGTCTGTACAATTTTGTTTTGTACATCAAATGCTTTGATGATTTCATCTGTTGAATCTTGTACTACTCTAGTGATTGGCTCATTTATGTTCGAGTTTAATCCCATCTTGTTTGCATATTGCTGTTGGGTGGCCAATGCAGAGTTGACAAAATTTGTCCATGCTCCAAAGTATTCTTGCTGTAGGTTAGAAAATGACTGAAGATATTGTGGAGTTACTTTTTCCACGTGACCTCTTACCTTTTCAAAGCTAACTCTGCAGACATCAAAAATGTCTTTTGAATTTGGGCTTGTTGTTTTGCTCATGGATTCCCTTTATTGGTCTGGTTATATATAGCTATTGGTAATAGTTACCAGCCATTGGTTTTTAATGTCAAACCTTATATCCTCCATGAACTCACATAATGCATTGAAAATTCAAACAATTAATCCTGCAACCGAAAAAATTATTGGTGAGTACGAAGCAATTTCAGAACATCAAGTAAACGAAGAAGTAAACCATTCCAGGATGATCTATGAAAAGATCTGGAAAAAGTTTGACATTTCGGAGCGTGCTAAACTTTTACATAATCTATCAAGTGTGCTTTTACATAAAAAGATGGAATATGCTACTCTGATTACAAACGAGATGGGGAAACCAATTTCAGAATCACTCAAAGAAGTTGAAAAATGTAGTTGGGTTTGTAATTATTATGCAGATAATGGTAAAAAATTTCTGGAACGTGAAAATATACAGACTGATGCTAAAGACAGCTATGTACAATTTGACCCTCTAGGTGTTATCGGATGCATAATGCCATGGAACTTTCCATTTTGGCAAGTCCTTAGATTTTGTATTCCTGCTTTGCTTGCAGGAAATACTGTAGTGCTAAAACATTCTAGTGTTTGTATTGAAGCTGGAAATACAATTCAACAAGCTTTGGAAGACGTTGGATTTCCAAAGGGTGTGTTCCGACATATCACAGGGAATTATCTTGTAGGAGAAGCATTGGCAAAAGCAAATGTAGATGCTGTATCTATTACTGGCAGCACAAAAGCAGGAATTAGGGTGGCAGAACTTGCAAGCAAAAATTTACATAAATTTATTCTAGAACTGGGCGGAAGTGATCCTTTTGTTGTTCTAAAGGATGCAGATATTGAGAAGGCAGCTAAAGCAGGTGTATCATCAAGATTTTTAAATAACGGTCAAAGTTGTATTGCGGCAAAAAGATTNNTACCAAATAGAACAGGATTCTACTTTAACCCCACAGTGATATCCAATGTAACACCAGACATGGCAATTTCAAGAGAAGAAGTATTTGGTCCAGTGGCACCAATACTCTCAGCAAAGGATCATGTCGAAGCTATAAGATTTGCAAATGACACCGAGTTTGGTCTTGGTGCTAGTATATGGTCAGAAAGTTTTGCAAGAGAAAATAACATTGCAAAAGACATTGAGGCTGGAATGGTATTTGTAAATTCGATGGTGATATCAGATCCAAGAATGCCTTTTGGTGGAATCAAAAACTCTGGAATTGGAAGAGAGTTATCAAATTATGGTCTAAAAGAATTTGTTAACATAAAATCAGTAATTATAAACTGAGAAATAATAAATGAAAAAATTAGTTCAAGACTAGTTAAAGTGCTAAAGAACCTTTTTGCTTACTACCTATGTCTATTACTTCATCTACTTTTGAAACAAAGATCTTGCCGTCACCTTTAGAACCAGTTCCAGCGGAATTAACTATTGCAGCTATGACTGCATCAGTTTCTGACTCGTCAACTATGGTGATAATCGAATCCACTTCATTGTATTCAGCAACATGTCTTATTGTTCCACGTGAACTATGAACCATTGGCCTTTCTCCCTTGCCTTGCCCTCTTCCTGGAAATATTGTTAGACCTTTTGCACCCGCTTTTTTTATTGCATCCACAACTAAACTTGTCTTGTCAGCCTTTACCACGGCTTCAATTCTTTTCATGATATTTTGGAATTTTAATTAAGATATAAGTAAAACGGTAAATTATCATCATCAATAATGATTTGAGTTAGGGCGCAAATATCACAATTCCTTAAAAGGTTGAATTGAGAGGTATACTCATGAGTGATTCTGAGCGTGAGTCTCAAATCGAAAAAATTGCATTACTAATTATTAATGACAAAACTTCGCTTGATGAGCAAAGTCCACTGAAACTACAAAGGTATTATGATTTTGTAAAGACCAATTTTAAGATAATAGGCGAGTCTGCAGAACAGTTAGTGAATGAAGCTTTTTTGTATTTAAAATTGAAAAATACCGATTCTATTGATCCTCTCCAAAACGGTGATAAATTTGGTGCTGGATTTAGCTGAAAACTGAACCTAGATTAAATCTTACTTGCTATCTATATTGGTGAAATCTTTAGCAGTTCTGATTGGATTTTTTCTAGTAATGACTGGAATTCATAACATTCACAGCGAAACTATCATGATATCACCATGGATAAAGAACACAGCTAAATTGTGGTCAGAACAAAAAATTGACGATACCAGATTTGTTCAATCGATTCAATATCTGATAAAGAGCAATGTAATATCAACTCCCTTAGTAGAATCTTCAGAACATGTCTATTTCTTACCAAAATATGGACAGACATCGTTTGTTACAATATATGGAACTACAGGTGACCTGAAAAAAACCAATAATGTCTTTTTATCAATAACCAGACCAGATGGGAAAATTATCGAATCAAAAGCTGCTGTTCTTGAAAGCGGTGTATATCAAACTACTTTGTTGTTAAACCAAGACTCTCCAAGTGGCACGTACAAAGTTGCTGGATCGTACAACGGTATCAGCATTCCAATATCATATTTTTACGTGAAGGAAAGCCAATTGACAAAAATCCCTTTCTGGTTCAAAAACAACGCAAAGTGGTGGGCTGATAGCGAAATATCCAACAGTGATTTTGTGTCAGGACTACAATACCTGATTAACAAAAAAATTTTTCAAATTGAATATGATTTGGAAAAAGATCCACAAAGACTATACATAGATGTCGAAGGAAAATCACAAGTTAGACGTGGCACTATGCAATCTATCATAGTTACTGTTACCGATGAGCAGGGAACCGTCGATGGTGCTAGTATATTTGTACAAGTAGAAGATTACGAGGAAACCAAACTCAAAGATTTTAGTGGAATCACAGATTCAAATGGTAATTATTTCTTTTCGTGGGAGATTGGCAAATACGCAGAAGCAGAAACTCTGTTGGTCTTTATAGACGTGACAGATGGATTTTCTTCTGCAAGCTCAGTGTATACATTTGAGGTCACATGTCATTGTGGAGAACAAGACTGTGAGTGCAGGTAAATTGTTCGTCACAATCTCCGCAAATTAAAGCCATATGGTTTATACTTGTTAAAATATAACAAGTAACGAGTTACAATTGCAACGCCAAGCGCTAAGACTTGTTTTTTCGAACAAACCGTATATCTTGTTGTCCATTGCTATATTTGTAGGACTATTAGTGATGCTTTCTATTGTATCTGAATATGTTTTCCTTCAACCAATTCCAACTTTTTATGTTCAAGATGAAGACATTGTAGGTTTTTTACTGATTGTAATGGTTTCTGCATTGTCTGGGTTGGTAGTTAGCATGAGCATTTTTAGAGTAAAAATATTGCATGCTAAACAGCTAAATGTAAGCTTTGCAGGACCGATAATCGGTGCAAGTGCAGGTGTATGCAGCTGTGGCCCAGCTGGTTTTGCAATCGTTTCTACATTTGGCACAATTGGAGGTACTGCTACTGCATTTTTAACTAATTATGAAATTCCACTCAGATTGATCAGTATTGGAATTTTGATATCTACTTATTATTTTACATCAAAAGGAATAACTGCACAATGTAAAATTCAATAGTTTTATTCTCCTAGTTCGATTTTGATTTGGATTTTAAACAGAAACCTTACTGAGAAATCCTGCCTAATGGTTATATGCTATGACATCTAAAAATGTTAAAATGAATGAGATTGGGATTTTTGAGGAGGCATTATCGGAATACAAAAAGGCACATAGATTAAAAAAACTGAATGAACAGCTTAGCATTCATCTTAATGATTCGATTTATTATCTCTTAAAATATTCTGAAAAGTACAATTTGCCCATGCCAAATAAACCAGCGCTATTACGTATGATTGAAAATGCTGACTATATTATAGACCAATTTTCTCCTGAAAGTCCTAATTTAAACAAGAGTTTTTACAAAAAGCCCACCAATCCAGAACAGATCAATGACACTGATCTCTTTTGATTTTGATTCTTAACTTATCAACCTAGATTCGCGGCAATAGCAATTACTGCCTCTGCAGAACAGAAAATCATTGGAGAGCATTTTTAAATTAATAATAACGCGTAGTTTTCCACATTTTCATCCTTGAAAAAATATTATTATGGTGAACCTTTGTATAGGATCAAATATTCATCAGGATTATTCCTTCCCTTTTTTGCTGTTAAGGCTTCTTGGTACCGATCAAAGTGTTCTATAAAATACAACATTTTGCCATGTACTTCAAAGGGATCTATACCAACAAGATTAAATCCAGTCTCTGGAGTAAGGTCGAGTTTCTCTTGTTCTGTTATTTCAGAACTCATTACAAACATTTTGGACATGTCATAATTATTTGCTTATAATTTGGATCTGCTATTTTGTATCTAATACTAACAGTTTTTATGTGACCAAAAATGTCCAAAAGTCATGTCAGAAGACAGACAAATGCACCCTGCCACGTGTGCAGATTGCAAAAAAGAAACACAGGTTCCTTTTAAACCAACAGAGGGACGCCCAGTATACTGTCGTGAGTGTCTACCAAAACACCGCGGCGAACGAAGATTTTAAGCTGAAACACGTTTAAAATTATTTTTTCATTCAATCACTAGAAAGTGTTATTTCAAAACAATAAACTCAATAAAGATAAACATAATACTCAGTATACAAAAAACAGGATTCTAAACAAAATGAAAGATATCAATGAGATTATGCCTAAGATCAAAAACATGAGGTGGGGTGCATTGTTGAATAAATTTCCTACAAATGAAAAAGTGAAATTCATGAATAAGACATTTCCTCACAATGGGAAATGGCATACGGTGTTTGAAGAAGATGAACAGGTTTTCATTGATGGGATTAGGATCTGGAAAAAAGAGCCAAAGGCATGGACATGATATGAAACTACGCTCCTTTTAATCAGAAACGTCTCCTAAATTTCATAATTGTGCTTGTATTTTTGATAAATAAATTATAAATAATATATTAAAAATTGATTTAACGAAATTAATAATAAAAATATATCAAAAACTTCCTTTTATATAAAAATTTTATATTGTCATACTTCGTAGTAAATTGTGTGTTAGTGTTACACGATAGTTTCGTTGTAAAATTGCAAAAGCATTTGGCTTCAGTGGGAATGGATGCTGAGCTCTTAGAGCCAGGTACTATGGACTTTGAATATGATTATCCAAGAATCCAGCTTACAGGACCCACTGAAGGAACTGCGAGTTTGGGAGCAATGAGAGTAAGGGATGGCTACATCACATATCTTGATGTATTAAAAAGAAAAGTGCTTGAAGAAAGTGGATTTTCTCCTGGCAGCACATATGGTTTGGGATTGCACGAATACACCACATGGAAGATTAGATTTTTTTTATCATTTCCACCTACGATTAAGATTGGGCCTCTAAACATCGGAACAATAAGCAAAGTTCTAAAAGGCAAATTCCATTCAAAGATAGAAGATTTTGTCTGGAACGGATTTGGTAAGTTAACTACGCTTCCGCCGGGACTTGTACATGATGATGTAATATCAGCACTTGATTCTGATTCCAAGCTAAAAGAATTGATGATAAAATCACTTTTAAAAGAAAAAATAATTACTGTAGCACATTATACACCAAAAAAATCAAAAGAACAAACAGGTGGACACCAATCATTTGCCAAAGTATTGATCACATCTGACTGGAAACCACAACATGATCTTCTTATTGATAACAATGCAGTATCGACATATCAACAATTAGCAATTGATATCAAAAATGCGATAATACGTCTACGTTACGTACTGGAAAATAATTAAACGACAAGAATTTTTTGACCTTTACTTAATTATGTGATTCACACTCAATTTTTTTGTGAGCGAACAACCTCCTGTAAAAAAGACACTGATTCAGGAGTTTATGGATTTCTTACAAAAATTTGGAATAATAGGATTGGCTATTGCCTTTGTTATTGGTGCAGCAGCTTCTAAACTTGTAACTGCCCTTGTATCTGATATAATAACTCCACTTGTGGGACTTGCTCTTCAGGAAACAGGAGACTTGAAGACACTAGTGTTTCCTGTAGGTAAATCAACATTCTTGTATGGTGACCTGATCGCAAATATAATAGACTTTCTAATAATAGCATTCATAGTCTTTATCCTTTACAAACAACTAACTAGATTCAAACTTGTAGAAGAGAAGACAAAATAAAATCATTACTTTGATCCTGGAATCGTTACTGGTTACTCTCAAATTTTATATTTTTTTTATTAGTATTCTATTGCCATCAAGGTTAGAGTGGTTCGCACACCTTCCAATTTTCGTATTTTCATTGTGATTGTTTCTCGAAGATTGTCAATAGTAGGAGTTTGTACCTCCACAATGATATCATATGCACCAAAAACCCCGTTTACACTTTTGACTCCTGCTATTGATCTTATCTCATTTATGACTGATCCTTCTGTTCCCATATCACAATTAATCAGAACGTATGCTGTACTCATAATTATATAATACATTCAAAATATTTCAAAGATTCTATTTCACAAGACACATTATCTTATTGAGATTTCGCCGCGATTTAGTCGTATAATATTTCGATAATCCGCATGGGTATGAGTATCAATAACATGCGATATGGTGTCAAAACCTGCATTTTTTGTCTCTTGAATAACAAAGTCGATATCAAGCAAAGGTGACCACAATCACACAATCTTGTGTTTGATGAAGCAATAAGATATGTAACACATCCAGAAGCATCTCACTTGATTTGTTTGAATGCAAGACTAGACAATTCAATTAAAGAAATATTTTCTATTATAAACAACATGCCTTGTTTGACTTTCAACGATGATATAAAACAATAAAGTGGCAAGTTTTGCCAAAAAATTACTTTACAGAAGAAAGCATCTTCATTACCTTTTCCCTTGTTAGCGCAACCATTGTTTCTGTTTTAGCTACATCAATACGACCAGCTTTTAAGAACCATTCAAAGAGCTTTTCCTCATTTGGTGCTTCTACTATCCATACTGCATCATACCTTCCCATTGTCCAGTAAGATGCTTTGATTTTGATATATTTTGGAACATTTTTGAGAACCTTGCTTCCATATTCAGCAACTTCTTTTGCACTCTTTTTGAACTTCACTAAAATTATCGCAATCATGTTTCACATACAAAAGATTATGATAAAAACTATTCTGAAACTAATAATAATTTCCTTACAATAACAGATAACATATATTCACAGTATGTTTGTTACCAAATAATGAAACAATTTTTCAAGGATCTATGTGAAAAAATAATTGTACAAGATCCCGCAATCCGCTTTGTTGGTATTGCAGACCAGGATGGCAATCTTGAGGCAGAGGCAGAAAGAAAAGGACTAAAAGCAATATTTTCACCAGATCAAAGAGCAGAATATGCAATTACTGCTGCAAACAGACAAGCAACAAGACTACGGTGGGAGTATCTTTTAGGTAAAATCAGTTTTGCAACATCACATTATGAAAAGTTAATTCGTGCTACAATCCCAATTGCAGATGAAAACAGGCGTCTTTCACATGTACTCTTGGTTTCATTCGACTCGCAAGCCAAAGCCGATGAAATAATCACACAAAAGATAATCCCTTTGATTGGCCAAAATATGAAAAGTTTCTAGGATAAAATTAGAAAAAATGTGATTTTTATGAAATTATTTTTGCGTTATAATGTTAAATATTGAAAAATTTAATCTAAAAATTACTGATCGATGAAAAAATTTTAGATAGATTTTAAATATTTGAAATCACATTATAACAACAATGACATTTGTTGTCAGAGCAATGGATTGAACTAGCGTGACCCCGCAGAAATCAACTGAGGAATACGGCGCAAAGGCGCTGATTGTTGGGTGGTAATCTCCCTATGTTCTGCAAGCGGGTCACGCCATTATTTTAAAACATACTGGTGTAAACTATAACAAATGGGAAAATATGAAGTTCCACCACTAAATTACAAGTATGATGCACTGGAACCATACATTGATGCAAAAACAATGGAGATACACCACACAAAGCATAATCAAACTTACGCAAACGGTCTGAACGTAGCGCTTGAAAGGATAAACGCGCTCACTCACAAAAATTATATCACATCAATTTTAGCTAATTTGACTACTGTTCCAGAGCCTGTGAGAAACGAAATAAATTTTCATGGTGGGGGATTTGACAATCACAGACTGTTTTGGGAAACCATGAAACCAAATGGAGGAGGCGAACCTGGTGGAAAACTTGCAGATGAAATAAAAATTTATTTTGGCAATTTCAAAGAATTCAAAGAAAAGTTTTCGCAAGCAAGTTTGTCTATTCAAGGAAGTGGCTGGGGATGGCTGGTTTATAATCAAACATATTCCAGATTAGAATTCAAGGCAATGCCTGATCAAACAAGTCCTTGGACGCTTCGATTAATACCTCTTTTAGGTTTGGATGTTTGGGAACACGCATATTATTTGAAATATCAAAACAGGCGTGCAGACTATATTGGAGCATGGTGGAATATTGTAAACTGGAATGAAGTAGAAGAGAGATTTTTACGTGTAACTACATAAAATGGTAAAATTTTATAAAACAATTAATCCTGTAACAGAAAAAATCTTCAGATCGCTTACTTTGTACTGGGCATAACCTTATTACCCAAAATCGCCAAATAATTACATTACAATGAAATTGTATCTTGATTTTGAGCCATGTGATGAATGTAAAACCCTGATAAAGGAGATCAGTGAGAGCGACATTGTATCAGATGAACAAACAAAAGAAGAAGAATCAACCAAATTCCTGAGGCACCTTACATATAATCATAGTGAGGTAGTCAAGGCTATAATCAAGGACATGCCAGTTCAAAAAAGAAGACAAGAATTCGACTGGTTCAAATAGATGTTGTTTAGGTTCGTTAAAGATGAATGTTTGACGGATTCCAATTATTGCTTGAAATTATTCCTAGTACTAGTTCTGCACAATATTTTTTAATGAGATTTTGTGAGGATTCTTAAAATGAACCTGAAAACCATCTCTGGTATCTCTATTGTGGTGTTGTTGCTTGGTGTTGTAAGCTCAAGTAATCATGCAGCGTATGCATCAGGCACAAATGACTCTATAATTCTCAAAAAGGACTTGAGACAAATCATGAATGATTACAAGGCCGCTTTAGATAAAGCAAAAGCAGAATTTCTATCTTCTATAAAAAAGGCAAATGCCGATGCAAAACTTGCCGTACAAAAGGGAATTCCTATGGATGAGATAAACGCACTAACAAAGGCAGCCATTACCAAAGCGAGGGCCGAACTGAAACTTGATATTCAAAAGGCAAAGATAGAAGCAAAGAGTGTCTTACTACAACTCAAAGCAGCTGTTGATAGAAACAATCCACTCTAATTTTGTTTTGATTGCAATAATCCTTTGATTATTGATAAAATACACAAATGAGAGAAGATGAGAAATTTCTACGAAGAAGCTATTTGAATTGGCTGTGCACTGTGTTTTGAAAGATCTTTGTGTATAACAGCATGTGACTCTTGTTTGAAAGTCAAATTACATGCGTAACATTTCCACGCTGTCATACTCATACTTTCATAAAGTTATTTTTTATATATAAAATCCGCGTAGAAATTATTCTTTCTGCTTGCGGATTTCACTATCTACAGCATCTGCCATCATATCGAGCTCATCAAAACTTCCAAATTTTTGATAAGTTAATCTCTCCAAAGTTTGAAGTACACTTTTTACAGCGCGATATTGAGGTATTTGTGGATCGTTTATCTCACCATACAACCCAATGCCTTGCATGTTATTTGATTTGGCAAATCCCAAAATCAAACCATTAAACCCTGTTATCAAAGACTGCTGTGGAGTTAGATCTACTCCAAGTTTGCTGACTTGAGAAGTTAGTTCAGATGAGGTTGTTGTAACAAATGTTTTTGGATTTTTATCTAAAACATGATTTGTATGAAAAGCTCCAAGTGTATAGATTAACCTGACTTCATGTTTTTTGGCAATATCTATGACATCTTGACATAGTTTGTAAAGGTCNNTACTCCCATTTTTCTTGATAATAATCAATGTAGCCTCCCTTATCGACCACATATGGAGGGTATGAAGATGAGACATAACGAAATAGGTGAGTATTTAGGTTATTATTGATAAGATCTATTGCAGTGCTGCCTACATTTCCCATGTCTTGCATGGCAGCAATCACTATTGGTTTTTTTAAGTCAGGCTCTTCTACCTGCACAAATTCCATACTAACATTTTGCACTTGAGATAATTAATTCTTGGGGAAGGTAAAAATTACTTTCGTGTCACTTGATATACTGCGCCGTATTCTTGTGTGCCTACACCAGTAATTAATCTGTAATTGTATGAATCAAAAGATTTTACGATTTCATACAATGCTTCACCTATGACCACTCCATTTGGTGGAGCAAATCGGTTAATCTTGGCACATTTGTTTACTGTAGAACCAAAAATGTCATCAATCGCAGAGGTGGCAATTTTTGCTACTCTGACAGAACCATATGTTGCACTGATTCTATAATCAAATGTGGGCAGTCCTTCCTGTTGCATCTTTTGGCTAATGTGTGTATTTAGCTCACCTATTTTTAAACAACCTTCTAATGCATTTTTAATGGCGTCCTTATCTTGCGTATTGGTTTTTGGAAAGTAAAACAACAATGCATCACCAATGTTTTTTACAACAATGCCCCCGTTGTCACCAATCCAGATGGCCATAGAATTAAGAAAGATACTGTAGAATTTACTTGATTCCAAATCTGTCAAGTTGGCAGTAAGTTTTGTAGATCCTATGACATCAAGAAAACAAACAAAGTAATTTTCACTTTGTTCAGAAAATTGCAACAGGACTTCTTGCTGTTGTTTTATGGTGTCTTCTCTTTGTCTAATGGTAATTAACGATTCTTGTATCTTTTTTGCCATTGCATCAAATGATAGAGAGAGCTGCCCTATCTCATCACTTCTATTAATGTTAGTTCTTATCT
Organism: Nitrosopumilaceae archaeon; assembly: GCA_013330055.1. Lineage (GTDB taxonomy): Archaea > Thermoproteota > Nitrososphaeria > Nitrososphaerales > Nitrosopumilaceae > UBA8516 > UBA8516 sp8516u. The sequence goes on along the minus strand of DUJB01000025.1, from coordinate 4,902 downwards.
CAAAGTTTCCGTTTGCAATCTCATTTGCGGCATCTCGTAATTTTATTAAGGGTCTTGAGAGTCGCTTTGACAAGAAAAAAGCAAGTATTATCATTACAATTATTATTACAACCCCTGCAAGGAAGATCTTGTTTTGAAGATTTTGAACAGGTTCAAATGTTTCAGATTCGTCTTTTTCTGCAAGTAGGACAAATCCCAAGTCTTTTGCGCAATAAGAATGACTATAGATTAGAATTCCTCTATAGTCACTGTACAATCCTCCCATGCTGTCACCAAATTCAAAACATGTTGGCACAGGCAGAGTATTCACAATCTGATGAAAGGCAGCATCTTTTACAAATCTTGATTCTGAAATCATTAAACCATCTTTATTTACCAGGTACACTTCACCTGTCTTACCTAATCCACTTCTAGTTAACAGAATTTTGTCAAGCTCTACAGTACTTGTGTTTGCTATTAAAACTCCGATTGGTTTCTTGCCTTCTGTTCCAAAAATCGGAGTGACTATAATCATCACACGTTCTCCTTGGGAAGTTGGTTCTAGTTCTACAAAGGGCTGACTTAGTCCGCGAACAAATCGAGGATCTTTTGAAAAATTTGGTTTTTCAACTCGGCCTAGAGAAAAATAGACAGTTCCATCATCACCAATAATTTTTACATCTACTAGACCAATTGAATATCCAACCAATTCACGGAAAGCTCTTACCTCAGTAAAAAAATCACGTCTCTTCTCTTTCATTTTAAAATCAAAATTAGGATCTTCTTTTAAGCTGTTTAACTCACTTACTAGGCTGTGTACCATGGGAATGGTAGCTAAGATTTGAGCATCTTTGATTCTAGTATAAAATAATGTTCTAACTGCTTCTCCTCTAATCCTTGATTCTCCTAAAAGTTGATTTTCAACTCCTTCTTTGAGGGTAATTTGAGCAAAGTTATAGATTAAAACTGTAATGGTGACAAGAGTAACCGCTGAAACTATCATCACTAGCAAAATTAGTTTTTTATCTAGACTAAATGATAGCCTTCTAGGCAATAAATTTCTGGGCTCCTATACTTACTTTAAGGTTATTCTACTTATCACTGTTGATACAAACTCTGTTTAAGAATTCTACAAGGAGATAAGAGATCAAATTAGAGAATTGATACAAGAAAATAGAGACTCTGTGGAGAGTTTGATAAAGGAAACAAAGCAAAATCTTATTGGTGGAAGCTTAGTACATGATGACTCTGATACAAAAGATGATGAAAAATAAAATTCAATGATAGATGAAGTAACATTCAATTAAAACAACTAAACAAGAAAACACAATGGAAATAGATGAAAGTGTTTTGTCACAACTAGAACAGAATTCTACAAAACGCGAATATCAGATTTACTATCAAGACAAAGTATATACTCTAGATGATGTCACTATCACGAAATCCACTATGCCAGTAAACAGGCCTACTTCTAGAGGTGGGGTGTATTCTGTAAGTGATAAGGAATACAAAATCAAGGGAACAATAGGGGATCTGTCTTTTTTACCATTTATTTCCAAGATGATGCTTGGACCTAACACAGAATTTCAGGAAATTCCTATTAAAACTAGCCTAGAAATTGAAAGGAAAAACAAATCATGTACACTATTTGCCTACTTGACAAATGCGATGAATAATTCCTCAAAAATAGTGCTCAATTTGTTAATTATACGGACTAAAATTGAGTAAAATCAAGTCTTTTCAAAGTCAATGAGAGAGTTGTCAGTCACAAACGTTACAAACAAACTGATTTAATCTTAAGAGATTACCATATATGGTAATGCTAGAAGCAACAGATAACCAAATCAAAAAAGCACTGATAACAATATCAGTAGAACAAGCGTTGCTTGAGATGGGAACTCCAGTATTGGACGAGGTCACTCGCGCTTTGTATTCTAATTACAAATGCTATATTCCTGATTGTCTTGATCACCCTGATTACCTAAAAACTGTGCTCAAGGATCTGTATGGGAATGGTTATCAAACTATTATAAAATCAATTCACAAACAACTTGATGAANNCCGTACATTTTTAATGAATCAGACTTGTCAGTATTAGCTGGAATTAACATAAAAATTGCAAGAAAAAATAATCCAAAACCTAGATATTTTAACATGCAATCGATTGTAATACAATGTATTATAAGAGTACTATGTGTTAAAAAATTCTGTGCAAATGGTTTATTCCTAATTTTCTATACACTATTATGATTGAAATTATTAGATCAACCGATTGGAAAATATTCAAAAATCTTCTAAACTACAAAAACTCCTTCTACTCACTATTGCACTAATAGGTATTGCAATTGGAGTTGCAAACTTGTATGGTCAAGAGGTGGCAACTGTAGTGTCATTATCAATTTATATTCCTGTAACCGTTTCCCTTGTTGTTTTATCTGTTATCATATCAAAGAGATTTGGCATTAAAGGAGATCATGGAAAAGCTTGGATTTTATTTTTAATCTTTGCCATAACATGGTTTGCTGCAGAAAGAATTACACTATATAATAATCTGGTATTAGGCGAAGAACCTTTTCCATCTGAGGCAGATGCGTTTTGGCTTGCAGGATATCCATTTTTGTTTGTGTTTATGATCTTTTATCTTAAACCGTTGAAAAACGCTATTGCCAAAAAAATGATTCTCTTTGCTATCGCAATATCGATGTCATTACTAACTTTATCATTGTACATTATTAGTCTTGGAGAGGTGGATTTTAATTCGCTCGAATTTGTTGTCGGATTATCTTATCCAATTGCCGATTCCATTGTTCTGATTCCCGCAATAATTGGCCTTACATTGTTTTTTGGAGGAAAAGTGAATTTTCTATGGTCACTAATGTGTATTGGAATCGTAATTGAAGCAATAGCAGATACTGGATTTTTGCTTGCTTCTTTAGATGATACTTACTATGAGGGGCATCCAGTAGATATTCTGTTTAACTGGTATTACGCTATATTCTCATTTGGTGTATACCATCACATAACTGTGTTCAAAGATCACAGAAAGGATCCTTACAAAAACGTACAAGAATTAAGATAGCTTCGGACCAGTTTAGTTGTACTGTGAAACGAATCTTTGCAAGATTACTTTCAAAGCTGCATATCCGATAGACTTACTTAACCCAGTAAAATAAACAGAGTTTCATGAGACTAGTTTGGCCAAAAAATTATGATATATTATTTGAACCGAATTTTAAAAATTTTACATTTCATGGAAAGGAAAAAATATCTATTGAAATTGCCAAGACAACAAACAAATTAGTTCTAAATTGTGCAGAAATAAAAATAATAAACTGTTTTATTATGGCACAAGGAAGAACTCTAAAAGCCAAAATAAACCTGAATGAAAAAAATGAGGAACTAACAATCATAATTCAAGAAAAAATCAAAGGGAAGGCAGATCTTTTCATTGATTTTTCCGGGATTTTAAATGACAAACTTGTAGGGCTGTACAGAAGTCAGTACAAGGACAAAAAAGGAAAAACAAAATTCATGGCAACAACTCAGTTTGAAGCTGCAGACGCAAGACGAGCATTTCCATGTTGGGATGAGCCAGAAGCAAAAGCAACTTTTGATGTTTCAGTAATGATAGATCCTAATCTTACAGCAATATCAAACATGCCAGTAAAATCAAAGAAAAAGATTGGCAAAAAAACACTCTACAAATTTTATAGTACACCTATAATGTCCACTTATTTGCTCTATTTAGGCGTGGGAGAACTAGAGTTCTTACAAGGCAGACTGGGAAAAACGATGATACGGATTGTTACAACCAAGGGCAAAAAAAACTTGGGCAAACTCTCATTACAATTTACGAAACAATTCCTGAAATGGTATGAGGATTACTTTAAGATTCCATACCCGCTTCCAAAACTTGACATGATTGCNNGAAACCATACTCCTATACGATCCAAATACATCGTCAACTGAAACAAAACAACACATTGCTGAAGTAATATCGCATGAAATTGCACATCAATGGTTTGGAAATCTTGTTACAATGAAATGGTGGAATGATCTTTGGCTTAATGAAAGCTTTGCAACTTTTATGGCAACAAAGGCGGTTCATGATTATTATCCAGATTGGGATTTGTGGGATCAATTTCTAATTGGTGAAACTAGCGGAGCAATGAGTCTTGATGCGTTAAAAACCTCGCATCCAATTGATGTCAAAGTAAACAAACCTTCTGAGGTAAGAGAAATTTTTGATGAAATTAGTTACAACAAAGGTGGCACTGTACTTCGAATGCTGGAAAACTTTTTGGGGGAAAAAAATTTCCGTAATGGGTTAAAAAATTATCTTACAAAACACAAGTATGGAAATGCTACAACCGAAGATCTTTGGAATGCATTAGAAAAAGTTTCAAGAAAGCCAGTTAGAAAAATGATGGACAGCTGGGTAAAACAGGTAGGATATCCAATGATTGAAGTTACTTCACAAGGTTCCAAAATACATCTCAAGCAAAAAAGATACCTGATAGAAAACGAAAAGAAATCTCATAAAGGAACATGGGTAATACCCATCTCTCTAAAAACAACGATGGGAGGTGCCTTCAAACTAATGACAAAACAATCGGACACAATTCCATTGAGAGATGCTGATTGGTTTAAGCTAAACTCTGACCAACTTGGAATGTACAGAGTAAAATATGAAGACGAGGTTGTAGAAAAATTTAAAGAGTTGGTAGAACAAAAAATTCTTAATAATACAGATCGTTGGGGACTTCAACATGACTTTTTTGCACTATGTATGTCAGGACAAATTTCTTTGAAGAGATTCCTTGAGTTTGCCGGATCATACAGTGAGGAAGATGATTACCTTGTTTCAAAAGATCTTGCTGAAAGTCTAGATTTTCTATATCTGGTAACTTCGGGCGAGGTTTT
>DUJB01000008.1:48626-54021 GCA_013330055.1 Nitrosopumilaceae archaeon | reverse complement strand
ATCTCACCTTGAGAAAACGGGTCTAGTATCCTAGCTTGGTTTCTCCATCCTTTAAGCCAAATCTGCCCCGTCTCATCTTCAATAAACATCTCTGACAAAGATACTGTTTCCCCACTTTTTGTCTGGATTTCTCGTCTTTCTGGCATTTTTAGCACTATTGCTTCAATACAATAGATATCATCACTTGGTTTAAGATCACGAATCTTTGTTCTAAGTTCTAAAATTGTAGGAATTTTTTCATCGTCAATTTTTCTAACAAATGAATCGTCTGCTAATGTTACAGAATTTCCATATATCTTTGTTGGAACTATTTCTATTGCATCTCCAATTTTAAGATCTTTTATTACACCAACAAAATCAGTAATGTTTAGAAATTTCTTATTATGATCAGTAACTAACATTATGGTGTTACCAGAATCATTTTTCACTAACGATAAAATTCTAACAGCTATTGGTTGCACTTCATCCACACCTTCTATCTCGATAACTGTGCCTTCATCGCCGTGTAACTCTAATCCTTGTTGACCTTTTTTTGTTCTTACCCCAATCAATCTTGTTTTTGCACCAGCCGTAACCATCTTTGGAATTGATTTTTCATCAGCATTCCACAAGACAACTCTTGTAATGGTGTCATTTTTTCCTTTTAGGCGTAAATGAAGTGCTTTTCCAGGTTGACCTTTGAAATTTGTGAATTCAGTCATTCTGATATTCCCATCCAAGATTCCAGAAACTACAAGATTTTGTTGATTTTCCTTTACTCCACTTACATCTTCTGTTATTGAATCAAGTAAGGGAATTTTACTTTCTATCTCACTTGTCTCAAGGTTTGAACCCGAACCAACATTAATTATCGGTGTACCTGTCATATCTGACTTGACATAAGCCTTGATAATCTTAACAAGATCGCCAGGTTTCAGATTCTCGATCCCAGGCAAGTTTGCCTTTTCATCCCAGAGCTTTACCTTGGCTCTTGAATCTGAATCATATACAGTCATAGTGCGCAAAAGAAATTGTGAACCGTCTTTACGTGAAAACTGTTTAACTGGATAAATATTCATAACTCTGGTTTCTAATGTAATCTCTTTTGCACCTACATACAGATCTTTGAGACCCATCTCGACTTTTAGTGGTTCATTTAGTGATATCCCTAGATCAGCTGCTATAAGAAATAATGCACCTTGATCTGTCAAATAACCTGCACCAATCTTTTCTTTTTTCTTGTTAATCATNNCAATGATTCAAATTCTGACAAGTCACTCTGAAATAGAAGTGTGCATTAATAAAAATTTCATTAGCTAAATTAGTGGGGTATTAAAACTAGTTTTAATGTCATGCATAGAAACAAAATTGCTCTCAAAATCTTATGGGGTTATAAATGCAGTTGATGGCATCGATCTCTCTGTAAATTATGGTAAGATTTTTGGATTTTTAGGACCAAATGGGGCAGGAAAAACTACTACAATAAAACTTCTCACAACTCTTATACCGCCAACAGCTGGTTCGATGAAAATACTAGGAATGGATGCTATTCGTTCTCCATTAGAAGTACGAAAGAAAATTGGGGTGGTTTTACAACAACCAAGCTATGAACCCACCCTTAGTGTAGAAAAATCTCTCGAAAAATATGGAATGATGTGGAATGTTGAGAGAAAGATGAGACAGGATAGAGTTGAGGAGCTTCTTTCAGCTTTTGATCTAGGAGAAATAAGAAATATAAAAAATGATGAGCTTTCAATAGGTCAGAGACGTAGGGTACAAGTGGCTCGTGAATTCATGCACGACATGAATCTTTTATTTCTTGATGAACCTACAGTAGGTTTGGATCCTTCAGCACGTAGAGGATTACTTGATTTCATAAAACTTAAAGTCAAAGATGGTTTAACTGTATTTTTTACAACTCATTTACTAAACGAAGCTGAATACATCTGTGACGAAGTAGCTATCATAAACAAAGGAAAGATAATAGCTATTGATACTCCAGATGAACTAAAAAACAAATTTGGGAGAGAAAAAACCATAAAGATTCACTTAGATTCCATTAGAAGAGATCTATCTAATCTCTTAATTGGAATTAAGGACTATGAACTAGATTTTAACTCTGGAACAAACATAACTATACGATCTAATGATTCTGAAGAAGTATTACTAAAAATTCTTCAAATTTTGACTGCAAATAACATTGCGATAGAGGATCTATCTGCAATCCCTACGAGTCTAGAAGAAATCTTTCTCTCAGTGGTGAATAAATCAAATGCATCCAGTAATTAGATTAGTAAATAGAAATCTGACCATATCTCTTAACAAGGGATTTATGATATGGCAAGTAATTTTTCCTTTAATCTACATCTTTGTTGGCGGTTTTGCATACACTGCCTTGATCGATTCTGTTTCATATGGTAACAAATCACTAGATTATCCAGCCTACATTGCATCAGGTATGATTGGCTTTAATATTATGAATAGTGCCCTTGTCTCCGGTATTATAATATGGAATGACCGAAGACATGGTATGTTTGAACAGATCCTTGTAGGACCATTTACTAGAACCCACTACATTCTAAGTAATGTTTACACAATCGGAATAATCGGATTAATTAGTGCCACTTTAATTACGGCTGTTGGATATCCGCTTTTCTTTGAATCTATAGAATTCAACTTACTTACTATGCCACTTTTGGTCTTTGCTTCTGTTGTAGGCTCAATTCTATTTGGTTCTATTGCATCAATCATATCCACTAGGCTAAAATCAAGTGAAGGATTCAACGTAGTGATTAATACCGTGTTTTTGTTTTTTGCCTTCGTAAGTACTGCTTTCTATCCAGCCGAAGGTTCGCCTCTACCACTTTCAATTGCATTTTATTTTAATCCACTGACCTATCTTGTAGACGTTGTTCGTGCTGGGATATTTGGAAATTTTGACACATTTGTGGCAATAGAAATGTTAGTTTTAGCTACATTAGCCATAACTTTGTTTTCAATAGCTACAAAACTTCTGGCAAAACTAGAATTATAGATAGTACATCTTGATTTAAATCCAACAATTTGGTAAACCAATCATGGAAACAAGAAGACGGAGTAGTTTGTGGTTTCTTTTACCTATTTTCTTTAATATAATAGGCGGCGTTATAGCTTATTTTATTATAAAAGATGATGATCCTCGTAAAGCAAAAAATTGTTTATTGCTTGGAATTATTCTCACCGCAATTTCAGTAGCAATATTCGTGGTTCCAATATTGATTGGAATTTCACTTTTACCNNAAAGACTCCTTATCTCTGATTTTAAAAAAAATAGCCCGGCCCAGATTCGAACTGGGGTCAAGGGCTCCAAAGGCCCCTATGCTTGACCGCTACACTCGGTGGATTTCTCCTCTACCGGGCTTCCCGGGCGTTGAATGTTGATTTTAGTTCCCTTATAATGTTATTCAGTAAGTATTTCTGTTCCAATTAAGTTGACTTTTAATATTTTAGATTATGTTTAGACTAGGTTTTGATATACGTAATTAGCTTTGAAAAAGGATCTTCCATTGAACTTAATATTTTTTTTGCCTTGTTTTTAGATTTTTTATTATTGGACTTTAAAATCTTTTTTGCAAGAAAAACTATTTTTTTGTAGTTCTCTTCTCTTTTTACTAAACCATTTTTTACAAGATATTTTTCTATGTAATTTGGTACTGCGTTATATGATATTGTTGGTATGCCCATTAAAGCAGCTTCTGCAGTCATAGTGCCTCCAGAACCGATAAACAAATCTACAAATTTAAGTAAACTTTTACCATCTACCACTCTACCCATTACTATTATATTATTTCCAAATTCACGTTTAAGTTGACTTATTTGTGGCATGTATCTTCCTAAAATAACTAGATTGTAATTTAGAAACTCTTTGGCGAACTCACGTATAATTTTGATAATTCTATCTCCATTATCAGAAACATAAGCAGCTTCTGACTCTTCAGGTCGTATTAATATGGTCTTTTTTTTCTTTAAAAGAAAATTATACTTTGAATCATTTTTTGATCTTTCTTTTACTATTAAAGATGCGTCGATCGCTCTGTACTGCGATATTTTTTTTTCAGAAATACCATATCTTGTAAATTCTTTTTTTGGGATAATCCATGGTATAAGGAGTCTTTCTACCAACGGTACAGATAACCTCATTACAGCTTCTGCATGAGGAGAATCACAAAACGCTATATGCCTCACACCTAGTCCAAATGAAATTCTTGATGCTTCTGGAGAGCAAAAACTAACTGTTAATTCAGGATTAAATTTTTTTACTATTGATAATAAACAATATGTTCGTTTAAGACTTGCATTTAATTTACTAATTTTGTCAAATCCGCCATGTTTTCCAACAAATACAAGATTCATACCTCTAATTTTGGAAAGTTCTACTACTTCACGATAATTTCTTGAAGTGCATAGTAGTTTGTTGTTTTTTTGTAATTTTCTGATCATAGGCTCGAAAAACAATAGCTGTTTTGGAGTAAGTATATCAAACCAGATTTTCAAACATTTTCGATATAATTCTAAGGTGGAAAAAGTTTTTCTTAGCCTTTCTGCCTAGCTGCACTGATTTGGAAGGGACAAAAGTTGTTGTTTATGGCCTTAGTACTGAGGGTTATTCAATTGCATGTCAAATGGCAATTAAAGGCGCAGATGTTTTTATCATAGATGAATCTGCTCATATGGCAATATCTCTTAAATCAGAAATTGCAAAAACCTATCCAAATGTTGCATCTCTTAAAGAGGATGAACCCTTACTTGGTGTAGAACCAATAGACGTTGCAATATCACATTCAGAATATCTCTTCTTTGCTCCAAGGATACGAAAAACTGGTCAGGAGACAAAGATGGAAATTCATTCAAAATTCAAGGATGCTACAAGTGCACTGAAGAAAGGTGGATCCGTTATTTTCAACCTTCCAACAGGAATTGGAGGCAATAACGAAACCATCTCTCTCTTGGAGCATGTTACCGGTCTTGAAGTTGGAAAGGGAATTTCATATTTCTATTTTCCACTTGGAACAAAAAATCAGACACCAGAGATTATAGGATCTTTTAATGGTGAGGCAGATGATAAACTGGCGAAATTACTTGAAACTGATAAAAAAGAAAAAAAATTCGTAACTATATCTTCTGCTGAACTTTTTCATGCAATAAAAATACTCTCACAATTTTCTGGAATTTCTAGCATACTTGAGGTCTGCAAATTTGCACAAGATAATAACACAAGAAATGATCTCATGTTTGCTGAATTCAAAAACTTGTTCTTGGATGACATGACTAGCGGTTTGTATGATTTACGATCACTTGGATCATCACTTGAAGGAGCAGGTGCCATGATGTATCTAGTCAATGGAAGCATTAAAGGAATTGAAGGATATGTAAAACG
>DUJB01000008.1:12661-48597 GCA_013330055.1 Nitrosopumilaceae archaeon | reverse complement strand
TTTGCGAAATCCTACAATAAGAGTAAAATTAGACAAATTTCTAGTCATCATGTTTGTCTGAAGAGCAAAATACCGAAACAACAATCCAAGTGGAAACTAATACAGATGAAAATTTGAAAGAACCAAGCGTAGATGATTTAAAATCTATGCCTGAAAAAGAAAAAGAAACAGTTGCATTAAATGAAAAAAAATTGCAATATCTCCTTGCAGATTTTGAAAATCTAAAGAAAAGAACCGAGTCTGATGTTCAAACCCGTGTAAATTCGATGTTGGCAGAAATTATGCTCAAGTTTTTGTTAATTTGTGATGATTTTGTGCGTGCAAAAGACGCACTTGGAAAACAACATGTTAATACAGATGGACTAGATGGAATTTTGAAAAATATGAATTCTTTTCTATCAGAATACGGAGTAATTCCAATAGAAGCAATAGGTGAAATCTTTGATCCAAAATTGCATGAAGCTATAGCTATAAAGAAGGATTCATCTTTAGACAACGATACAATTACCAAAGAGATTCGTAAAGGATATATTTTACAAAACAAGGTAATTAGACCAAGTTTAGTAGAAATATCAAAAACTTCAAACGAAAAATTAGAGGATGAAAAATAATGGCTAAAATTATTGGAATAGATTTAGGAACAAGTAATTCTGCTGCAGCAGTAATGATGGGTGGTAAACCAACGCTCATTCCGGCAGCTGAAGGAACAACCGTAGGTGGTAAAGCGTTTCCATCGATTGTTGCCTTTACAAAAGATGAGCAGCTTCTTGTAGGAGAACCTGCAAGAAGGCAGGCTGTTACAAATCCAGAAGGCACGATTGTTGCTGCAAAACGAAAGATGGGNNGATGCTGGTCAGATAGCCGGACTAGAAGTTGTAAGAATTATTAATGAGCCAACAGCTGCGTCGCTTGCGTTTGGTTTAGATAAGGCAAAGCAAGAAATGAAAATTTTGGTGTTTGATTTAGGTGGTGGAACACTCGATGTGACAATAATGGAAATGGGTGGAGGCGTTTTTGAAGTGATGAGTACCTCCGGTGATACACAACTTGGAGGCACTGATATGGATAAGATCATAATAGATTACATCATTGAAGCTTTTAGAAAAAACACTGGAATCGATCTCTCAAAGGATAATGCAGCGATGGTTAGAGTAAGAGAAGCTGCAGAAAGAGCAAAAATTGAACTTTCTTCTGTAATGGAGACTGATATCAATTTACCATTTGTATCATATGACCAAAATGCTGGTCCAAAGAATCTAGAAATGAAACTTACCCGTTCAAAGCTTGAAGATCTCATAAATCCAATTGTAGAAAGATGTAGACCATCAATGACAAAAGCTTTGGAAGATGCAAAACTTTCACCTTCAGACATTACTAAAATTGTTCTCGTGGGAGGACCAACACGAATTCCATTAGTAAAAAAGTTTGTTGCTTCTGTTTTGGGTAAGGAACCTGAATCTGGAGTTGATCCTATGGAAGCAGTAGCATTAGGTGCTGGAATACAGGCAGGTATTATTGCAGGAGATGTTACAAGTGACATTGTACTCCTTGATGTTACTCCACTTACTCTTGGAGTAGAAGTGCTCGGTGGATTACGTGAACCACTAATTGAAAGAAACACTACCATTCCTACATCCAAAAGCAAGGTCTTTACTACTGCTGCAGATAATCAAACTGCCGTAACAATACACATTGTACAAGGTGAAAGGCCTATGGCTGCAGACAATGTTTCGCTTGGTAGCTTTAATCTTTCCGGGATTCCTCCTGCTCCAAGAGGCATTCCACAAATTGAAGTAAAGTTTGATCTTGATGCAAACGGAATACTTAATGTTACAGCAAAAGATCTTGGTACTCAAAAAGAAGCAACGATAACAATTACTGCAAGCACAAAACTTTCAAAGGAAGAAATTGAAAAACTCAAAAAAGATGCTGAAGTTTACGCAGATCAAGACAAGAAGAAAAAGGAAGAAATTGAAATCAAAAATGAAGCCGAGAACTTTATTTATGCTACTGAAAAATTAATCAACCAAGATCTCAAAGACAAAGTTACACAAGAACAAGGAATCAAAGTTACAAATGCAATAAGAGAACTAAAAGATGTACTTGACAAGGGTTCTACAGAAATTAAACCAAAACTTGATACATTAAAAACAATAGTTAACGAAATAAGTACAGAACTTTACAAAAAAGCTACTCCCCCACCAGGACCGAGTCCTTCTGAAACAGGACCTCAAGGAGGAACTGAGGATGAAAGCACAGGTAAAAACGCTACTGGCACTTGATAATTGATGATTTATACTTGAGATTAAGCAAAATTCGTCCATATGAGTGCCAAGCGAGATTATTATGAAGTTTTAGGAGTACAAAAGAATGCTTCTCAAGATGAAATAAAGGCGCAGTATAGAAAATTAGCATTAAAATTTCATCCTGATCGAAACAAGTCTCATGATGCCGGTGAACATTTTAAGGAAATTTCAGAGGCATATGCAATTTTATCTGACGCTGAAAAACGAAAGATCTACGATACTCATGGTCATGCTGGTGTTGACGGAAGATATAGTAGCGAAGATATTTTTCGTGGGGCACGTGTAAATTTTGAAGATATTTTTGGAGGCTTTGGAGGTGGAGGATTTGAATCAATTTTTGAATCCCTTTTTGGTAAAGGTGGATCTGGAGGCTTTGGAGGGTTTGGAAGAGAACGGGGAGCAGATCTTGTGTATGATACTACAATAACACTTGAAGATGTTTTAAAAGGAAAACACGAGGAAATTGATATTCAAAAGGATGTAGGATGTGAAAACTGTCAAGGTTCAGGAGCTGCTCCAGGAACATCAAAACGAACATGTTCAGTTTGTCATGGTCAAGGTCAAGTAAGAACTACACGAAATATGGGATTTTCAACTTTTGTAACGGTTCATCCATGCAACACATGCAGAGGACAAGGCAAAATAATTGAAAGACCATGTAATCAATGTAAAGGTAGAGGAAAAGTAAAAGGTAAGAAACATCTTTCATTTGATATTCCACCTGGCGTTGATAACGGAGAATATACGATAAGAGGAGAAGGCGAATCAATTGATGTTGGGCCTAGGGGAGATCTCATAGTTAGAATACATGTAAAACCACATGATAAATTCAAAAGAGATGGACCAGACATTTTCTATGATGCAAATATCTCTATGGTTGACTCAGCACTTGGTAAATCAATTGTTATACCTACTTTGGAAGGAACAGAAAAAATAACCTTGGAATCAGGTACACAACCAAATTCAATTATAAAATTGAGAGGAAAAGGAGTTCCAAATACTGGTGGTAGAGGACGCGGAGATCAATACATAAGATTTGTAGTAAATATTCCAACCAAACTTGATAAGCATCAGAAAAAGATTTTAGAAGAACTCCGGGATACTTTTGATAAAAATTGACTCAATTGAAAATAGGTCTTGATGTTGACGGCGTTTTGGCAGATGTCATTCATACTTGGCTTGAATATAATAATAGAATAAGAAAAACCATATCAAAAGAAGAAATATCTGAATGGGATTTTTGGGAAAGATATCAAATAGACAAATATGATTTTTACAAAGAACTTTCTTTATGTTGGCAAACATGGCATAAAATACCATCTACAGAAGTGAATCTTTCTACAACAATATCTGCTCTTTCAAATATTAGTGATGTAGATATTGTTACAGCAAGAGAAGAATCTACACATCCTTATGTTAAAAACTGGCTTTCATTTCAAAAGATCACATACAATAATTATGTTGGAGTATTGGAAGGATTGGAAAAAACAAAACTCGACTATGATATTTTTATTGATGATTCTCCAATAAACGCCAAAAATATGCTGGATGGAGGAAAATCTGTGATACTTTACACTCAACCGTGGAATCTAAAATTTGATGATCCAAGAGCAAAAAGAATTTTTCAACTGAAAGATGCAATTCCTATAATAAAGACACTTATTCAGGAAACCTAATTTTTTTCGTTGCGGGGGTCGCCTAGCCTGGTCAACGGCGTAAGGCTCAGAACCTTATCTCTTAGGAGTTCGTGGGTTCAAATCCCACCTCCCGCATATTTGTAAATAATTATGTAAATAATCTAGGTAAACCTTAAACCATAGTAATTAGTAGAATGCCTGTGAAAATCAAAAAATCAAGTGGAAGAGGTACTTCGATTCGTGAAGAAGAAGATAAGCCTCAGAACTGGTCAGGAGAACAATATCGTGAGTTTCAGAAAAAGAGAATGGAAGGACTAGGAAAAGACACTAAGATAACTATGGGACGAGGGACAGGAAGTGTCAAAGCAGGAGAATATCCAAAAGCACCAGAAAAACCTTCCACTAAAGGATATACTGTGAGTACTGGTAGAGGAACAGGAAAACGTAAAATCGAATAACTGTTAGCTTGAGAAGTCAAAAAAATCACTAAATAATAAATGCGTTAATGACTTTGACAAGCAACATTATTTTTTGAAGAAAATTTTAAAAAATTGGTTTAATTTTTAATCCAGTTTTTCTCTAATCTTTTTCTCTAAAATTTGATTTATTATTTGTCCGTCTGCTTTTCCACGCATAGTTTTCATTGCAATACCCATCAAGGGGCCAATCGATCTTTCTCTCTGTTCATGAACGATGTTAATATTTGCTTTAATAAGATCATCCAATACTCTTTCTAATTCTGCAGAATCTATTTTACTAATAGAAGTATTTTTGATGACTTCTCCAACGGAGTGTGTTTTCCCAGACATTATATTTGAAAAAATTATCTCTATCGATTCTTTAGCAATTTCGCCATCTGCAAGAAGTTTAAATGCCTGCAAAATTTCACTAGATCTTAATAATTTAGCATCTAATCCCTGTCTTTCTAGGTTTGTTATAGTACTGCAAAGAGCTGATGCAACAAAGTTTGGTGATATACTTTTATCTTGACAAATCATCTCAAATAAATCAGAATAATTAGAATCAAATACTTGTACTGCCAGTTGTGGATTCAGATTATATGTATTCTCTAATTCTGATATGGTTTCTTCCCATGATTTTGGCATCATTTTTTGTGCATCCATTAACTCTGCTTCAGTTACGATAATTGGTGGAATATCTGTCTCTGGATACATTCTTGATGCTCCCGGTCTTGGCCTAAGGTATATTGTTTCACCTTCTGTAGTGGCCATTCTTGTTTCTGCAGGAACACCAACCTTAGCATCTTCTATCCTTTTAATGATGGATTCAATTGCTGGTTCTACTTTCTTCATTTCACCAGCTAAAACTAAAAATGCATCATTTTGTTCAAGATCCAATGCTTTTTTAATCTCCTTGATTTCAATTTCTTCTATTCCATAATTTGGAAGTTCATCAGAATGAAATACCCCTCCTAATCCAAAAAACCTAACAAGTTCACCAATTTGCTTTCCTAATCGTATGCCTTGGTATGGTTCAAAACTAAACATACCTGAAAAATTTTTTATTCTGATTGCTTTCACAACAGCTCCTTCTTTCAATGCTTTTTGTATTACTGTTGACTTACAGTTTCTGAAAATATCTGTAACATTCTTTACATCTCTTTCTTTAGCTATTCTGTCTATTATCATATTGTTTAATTTGGAAGATATTATGACCAAACCATGCTGTCTTCTTGCTTCATATTCAATAATTTTTTCAAGCTGATCAAGCTTTTGAACTCCCTTTATTTCAACCACATTGCCTCCCTGAATAGAAACATTAACATCTTGTCTTATTGTTCCTAATCCACGTTCTACTTTTTTTGTAGTACGCAAAAGTCTTCCTAGGGTAAGTGCGATTTTTCTAATTTCCTCTGGTTTCCCAGAAACAGGTTCTAAAGCAATCTCTATTAGTGGAATGCCCAATCTATCCAATGCGTATTCTCTTGTATCTACTGTTTCACCTAGAATCTTTGCTGCGTCTTCTTCTAGACTTACACTTTGAACTCCAACTTTTTTACTATCTACCTCAAGGTAACCGCCTTGAGAAACAAGCATGGTTCTTTGAAATCCAGATGTATTAGAGCCATCTATGACAAGTTTTCTCATTACATGAATCTCATTAAAAATAGTTGATTTTAAAGCAAATGCAATTGTAAGTACAACATTTTTTGCATACTCGTTGACTTCGTGGGGAGGCTCTTCATCTTGTTCTACAAGGCAACTACTTTCAGGATTTGCATTATACACGATTGTTTTTGATTTACTTCTTTCAAAAATCGCAGTAGGATCATATTCGCCTAGCTCACTTTTTGACACTCTTAACTTGCGAAAAAATTGTATTGGATACTCTTTTGATTCAATTGAGGGGCAATTGCAAAATAATTTCTTTTTAACTGCTAGTTGTTGGTGTATCTCTAATCCTACTTTTAATCCAATTTTGTCTATTTGAAATTCTGACACTTCTCATTTATCGATTATCATGCTTTTTAAGCTTAGTCTGAAAATTCTGACGCAATATTTTCTTTCATCAACGTTTCCATCTCTTGCACATTCTTTGAATTTCCAAGTGCCCACATTGCTTTCACAAGTGCAGTTTCTGGAATCATGTCTGCCAGTGGAATTATTCCAAAATTAAGAAGATCTCGACCACTTTCATAAACTGTCATACGTACCATTCCATCAATACACTGAGAAGTCATACCCATGAACAATCCCTTCTTTTTGGCTTTAGCTACATTATCATACATTGTCTTTCCAATGTGGCCTAAACCAGTTCCTTCAAAGATAATTGCTTTGTATCCTGCCTCTATTATGTAATTTATTATATTTGAATCAAGTCCTGGATAATATTTCACTAATGCTACTCGTGTATCAAAATTAATCTTTGGCACATACTCTCTTTTTCTTACATAATTGAATTGTTGATTTTTAATTATTTTATCATTTTTTATTATAAATGCAGGTGATCCTCCAATTGTTTGAAAAGCATTGCGTTTGCTTGTGTGATTTTTTCGTACACGAGTTCCCCAATGACAAGCAACCTCATCATCACTAGTAGTGTTATGCATTACTACATAAATTCCGGTAGTATCACATTCTACAAGAAATTTTGCTGCTGAAATAAGATTTAGAGCTGCATCAGACGATGGTCTATCAGAAGATCTTTGTGAACCCACTAATGCTACAGGAATTGGGATATTTACTAAAGCAAATGAAAGTGCAGCTGCAGTATATTGCATTGTGTCAGTTCCATGAGCTACGATGATTCCCTTATATTCTGAATTTAGACAACTATTGATTTTTTCAGCAATTTTTTTCCAGTGTTCTGGAAGTAGATTCTCTGAATACTCTGAAAAAAGAACCTCAGAATCTATGTTTGCTATTTTTGCAAGTTCTGGAACGGTAGCATTTAATTCAGCCGCAGTAAGGGCAGGTGTAACTCCACCAGTTCTATAATCTACTTTACTTGCGATAGTTCCTCCTGTAGAAACAAGCAATAGTTTTGATAATTTTGGATTTGTCTGTGGTTGTTGTATGGTTTCTTTTTTTAACTCCACCGTGGATTCAATTTTGATTTTTTTTATTTTATCCACCTCGAGACCTATGTTGTATCCGCTTTTAAGCTTCAAAACTACATGTTCATCATCACTATATTCATAGCGTGGCATTATCATGCCAGAATAATCTACATCTGTAGCGACACTTACAATATCGCCTACCTGAAGGTTATTCTTTTGCAAAAAGGAAAGTGATTTTCCTCTGTACCCACTATGACTTGACATTTGACTAGAATAGAACAGTTATTTTATTAAAATTACCTGTAGTAAGGTACTGCTATCTTTTCACCTATCTTAAGCTCTTTTTGTGTTCTGACTTTTCTTACTGCCTCTTCAAAATGCCTCATGGTTACTTTTGCTGTCGCCGCCTGTTTTTCAGCTTCTTTCTGATCTGGATATTTGGCAAGGAATTCATGTATGACAAGAGATACTGCTGTATTTGCAATTGCCGCAACATCTGCTCCGCTTAAACCATCAGTTGTTTCAGCTATTTTTTCTATATCTACATAATCTGGATTTTTGCCGCTCTCACTTTTTGGTTCTTTGTCTATGGGGATCTCTTTTGTACTTATCTCTAGAATCTTCTTCCTACCTTCTTTGTCTGGCATTGGTACAAGTATTATCTTATCAAATCTTCCTGGTCTTAGAAGTGCAGTATCAATCATATCTGCTCTATTTGTTGCAGCAAGTACTACCACTCCATGCAAACTTTCTATACCGTCAAGTTCAGTTAGTAGTTGACTTACAACTCTTTCAGTTACTGCAGTTTCTCCACCCACTCCTCTAATTGGAGCTATGGAATCAACTTCATCAAAGAAAATGACACATGGTGAAGCCTGTCTTGCTCTTCTAAATATCTCTCTTATGCCACGTTCGGATTCTCCTACCCACTTTGAAAGCAACTCAGGGCCTCTTACTGAAATAAAGTTAGCTTCACTTTCTGTCGCTACTGCCTTAGCTAAAAGTGTTTTTCCAGTACCGCTTGGTCCATGGAGTAAAATTCCGCGTGGCATTCTATGACCAAGTTTGGAGTATAATGTAGGATATTTCATTGGCCATTCAACTGCTTCTTGGAGTTCTCTTTTTACATTTTCTAATCCACCTACTTCATCCCATTTTACATCTGGGTTTTCAATGAAAACTTCACGCATTCCAGATGGTGTAATCTCCCTCAATGCATGCTGATAGTCTTCCCCATTTACAATAAGTTTGTCAAGAGTTTCTGGCGGAAGCTTTTCGTCTTCAAGATTGAGTTCTGGTAAAAGTCTTCTTAAACACTTCATCGCAGCCTCTTTGCAAAGATATTCCAAGTCTGCTCCAACATAACCGTGACTTATTGATGCGATTTTCTCCAAGTTTACATCATCGCTTAGTGGCATATTTCTTGTGTGTATCATGAGAATGTCTTTTCTGCCCTTCTTATCAGGTACTTTAATCTCAATTTCTCTATCAAATCTTCCAGGTCGTCTAAGAGCTGGGTCTATTGCATTTGGTCTGTTTGTTGCAGATATGACAATCACTTTACCTCTTGCTTCCAAACCGTCCATCAGTGAGAGCAATTGAGAAACAACTCTTCTCTCAACTTCTCCTGTTACTTCTTCTCTTTTTGGAGCAATGGAATCAATTTCATCAATAAAAATTATAGAAGGAGACTTTTCCTTTGCCTCTTTGAAAATCTCTCGTAACCTTGCCTCACTTTCTCCATAGAATTTGCTCATAATTTCAGGACCTGAAATACTGATAAAATGAGCATTGCTTTCATTTGCAACTGCTTTTGCTAACAAAGTCTTACCAGTACCGGGTGGACCATAAAGCAACACTCCTTTTGGGGCTTCAATTCCTAATTTTTCAAAAATTTCTGGGTGTCTTAAAGGAAGCTCAATCATTTCTCTAACTTTTTTAATTTCATCAGTTAACCCGCCTATATCTTCATACGTAACTTGCGGGACTCCACGCAGGGTTTCACCTTTTTCTGCAATGTGAAATACTGTCTTTTGAGTTACAAGCACAGCATCTGCCGCTGGTGTGACCCCAATTACTTGAAAAGTTAATCTTCCACCAAAATATGGTACCATCACATTATCTCCTTTAATCAAAGGAACACTTTCTAAAGCATCAGCAAGATATCTTTCATCTATTGGCGGAATTGCTTCTAATGGTGCAACAACTACTTTTTCAGCAGCAACTGCTTTTATTTTTCGAACTGCTACAGTATCACCAATAGCTATCCCAGCATTATTTCTAACAAGTCCATCAACTCGAATTATTCCCTTACCTTCATCTGAAGGATAAAGTGGTAAACATTTTGCAACGGTTCTACGCTTTCCTTTAATTTCAATAACATCACCAGTTGAAGCGCTTAGTGAGTCCATAGAATCATAATCAATTCGAGCTACTCCTCTACCAACATCGCGTGTATATGCCTCGAGTACTTTAAGGGAGAGTGCATTCTGGCTCACAAATTAAACAGCCCTAAACTAATTTTTATACCTTTGTCGTCCTTGATTCATTACATACAAGATCCAAAGCTTAAAATCTTCAAGAGAGAGCAACATTTTCTACATTGGGAAAAAGACCTCTAGTTAGAAGACGTGGCCGAGGTGGAATGCAATTTCGTGCAGCAACTACTGGTAAGTTATTACCCGCGAAATACCCAAGATTTGGACTTTCCGAGCAACGGGAAGGCCAAGTCGTAGATCTAGTTCATGAAAGAGGTCGTGATGCACCACTTGCTAAAGTACGATTCGATGACGGCTCATCTTCATATATTCCTGCAATTCTTGGAACAAGAATCGGCTCAAAGATACAGTTTGGATTAAAATCTGGAATTTCTCCAGGAAATGTAATTAGTATTCAAAATATTCCTGACGGAACAATTGTTAGTAATATCGAAAAACACTTTGGCGATGGAGGAACAATTGTAAAGTCAGCAGGCACATCTGCAACGGTATTTTCACATAGCTCAGAAGGCGTTACAATAAAACTGCCGTCAGGAAAATTCACTACACTAAATCCTCAGAACAGGGCAATGATTGGAATTCTTGCTGGCGGGGGTGCAGGTGATAGACCATTTATGCGAGCAGGAAATGCGTGGCGCAGAAAACGATCTAAGGGACAGAAATATCCAATTGTTAGAGGTGTCGCACAAGCTGTATATGTACACCCACATGGTGGTGGTAGACATCAACATGTAGGTAGAAGCTCTACTGTTTCAAGAAATGCACCTCCTGGAAGAAAAGTTGGTAGCATTGCAGCCAGAAAGACTGGACGTTCAAGAATTAAAGAGAGACAAGACAGCAGTTCATCTTAAAATATTTTTACACTCAAGACTAATTAGTCCTGAAACAAGAACCTTTACGTGACGAATCAACGAGTACATATTTTTGTGAAAGGCAAAGTTCAAGGAGTTTTTTTTAGACAAACAACTAAAACTGTGGCAGAAAAGAAAAATGTTACAGGCTGGGTACGAAACCTCAAGGATGGGAGAGTTGAGGCAATACTAGAAGGTCAAGATGTAGATGTAAGCGAGGTTGTAGAATGGGGTCATAGAGGGCCTACAAACGCCATAGTTGAAGATGTACAAATAATAAATGAAAAATACAAAGGTGAGTTTTCAAAATTTGATATTTTATACTAATGTATTGTATTATAAGCGTCCAAAAGAAGATTTTTTATTTCGCTAAGATCTTGACCTGGTTTTATCAGCACATCTTTTTGTAGTTCTTTTCTATCTCTTCTTATTTTTACTAAAATAGACTCTTGTTGCGGTTCCATATCTGCAAAGAACCTAAACGTCATAGACTTGCAAAAAACCACTCGATGCATACGTACATCTTCAATCACATTTTTTCCAAAAGAAAAACAATAATCTCTTAGTAAATCCAAAAGTGGTTTTACTGTTGGTGTAAGCTGTTTTTTAAAATCATCATAAGTTCTATTATGTCCGGAAAAAATTAGATCGCCCATATTGTAAATACTCAATCATGAATATTTAGTAGTAGCTCTGCTAGTTCCAGTCTAAACAAATAGCCCCATCTCAAGTCAAGCAAGATCCGCCACGTAGACGACGCAGCGTGAATGCTCCGCCTTAGGATTGCTCCCTCCCGGACCTCATCCCTTTCAGCAGTTAGGTCTTGAAGACTATCCCTTCGGACAGCTTCAGTCCTGCATCCACCCGCTTCGGCGTGATTTCATTTCCGCAAGTCAAGCAGGTACTATCCATCTAGAGATTTACCCAGCAGTTACTGATCTCTGCATATAGCCGGTTTCAGATATGGGGCACGGCTGGCGCCCCGATCCTACCTACTACCAATATACCATACAATGAAATCTTATATTTGCATTAGGATTGTTCTTGTTTTAAATTTACGAGCATGGCGCAGACAGAACATACTACACCTGTACATTGATTACCACATTTCTGACAGACTCTTCTTTGTTTATTGTTTACATTTTTTACTATTGGAACCAATCTCATTACAGAACCATACATGCTATTTTTAATACCATTATGATGATTTTCTAAAGAATTTAGAAACTCACGTATTTCTGTTCGTATTCCTTCATTCATGTGCGGGCATTGTTCTGACTGGAAAGGAATCTCGTTTGTAAAAGCATAAAACACAATTTCATTTTCGTATATTTCACAGAAAGGCTTTATCTTTCTAATTTTGTTAGATATGATGGGTTCCATCCACCCAATCCTACTTGTATCTCCTGATAGTAGATTAATAATAAAAGTTTGAAGAACATCATCTAAATTGTGACCTGTGGCTATTACATCAACATCCAAATCTTTTGCACCAAAATCTATTGCACGTCTTCGCAATATTCCGCAGATCGAACATGATGTTGTTTTTTCAGTTTCTCTTAGTTCAAGTGACTCTTCTAACGTTAAATCAAAAAGTTCTTTGTATGCATAGGTTCTATGCTCTACACCATGATTGTTACAGAAATTTCCTACAATCTCTAATGCTTCGTCCCGATAATTAGGAATTCCTTCGTCTACGGTTATTGCTATTATTTTAAAATTATGAGATTCGGACATTTTCTTAAGCACATGTAAAAGTGATAATGAATCCTTCCCACCAGATACTGCAACCCCGACAACATCTCCTTCTTGAATCATATTGTATTTTGATATCGTTTTAGCTGTTTTTTTTACAATTGAATCTGAAAAACATAACGAGCAAAGACTCTCTCCTGAATATTTTCTAGAAAAAACTGCAATATTTCCACATTTATTACAATTCATAAAGGGACATTTCTGTGCCCAAATTTAACCATATGTGAATTTCTAGGAATTAAAATTATTATTAGATGGTAATAAAACCTGATTTGGCTACGGAAAATCCAATGTTTAGTGCAAATAAAATAAANNTTTTTTCAATTATGCTGTGAATGAATTTACCGCCATCTAGGATGGGTAGAGGGAGCATATTGAAGATGCCTATGAAAAAAGAAAGCATCCAAAGCCAAAGTAGAAACGTGAAAGCTTCTGGACTCCATGGTATGTAATAAGGAACTACCGGTTGATATGATGGAAACGCAGCCCTTGTTATTCCAAGTAAGCCTCTTTTTGGATCATCTGGTGACGCCTTGGTTACAACAGGAATTTGCAAAGTTTCACCGTTTCTAATTATTGTGACAGTTGCTGTTTCACCAGGTACAAGCTTTATCTTTGCAAAATCTTGCGGCTCAACAACAGGAATGCCATCAATGGAAGTTATTAGGTCATCTTTAAGCAAACCTGCTGCAGCAGCTCCAGTTCCTTCAGTCACAGAAATAATGGGAACCCCTAATGGTTCATCATAAAACATTCCTCTGATAGGTTCTGGTGTCAACAATGCAAAAGATGGATTAAAGATAAGGAGACCAGCTACTATGAAAGAAAAAATAACGTTTGATGTTGCTCCCGCACCTATCACTCTAAGTTTTGAAATCTTTTTTGCCTTAGCAAATTCTTCTTCATCAGGTTCTACAAAGCCAGCAAAAAGCGCAATAAATACAGCAAATCCTCCAGTCTTTATCTTTATCTTTTCTAGTGTTGCAACAATCCCATGAGCACCCTCGTGTATTACAAGAACAATAGGAATAGACAACAAAAACGGTACAAGAGCGGATGTACTTTGAATTGTGACCCCTGGAATCAGGACTGTTACTTCGGAAAAAGATTCAGGTTTAACAAAGAAATTGAATATGTTGGAGATTAGAAACCAAAAAGCAAAACCCATCATTATGAATCCCGCTACAACACTTGTGTTTGAGAATATTTTTGTAGCTCTCTCAGTTCTACCTAAAAGTTTCGTTAGAACAAGTTGTACGTTACGATTTTTGTATGTAAGACTATAAGGTGTTATTTCAAAACCACGTTTATCAAGTTTGGAGACTTTAGCAATTAAAAAAACCACGGCCCATATAATCAACACATAGAAAATGGGATTGTTCACAGAAAAATCAAATGCCAAAGTAATTGATACTCTTTTTAGTCAGGGCAAATTTATCAGTTGCTATGGGAGCAGTCATAATAATTTCAACATATCCGGATAAGCAATCAATTTTGAAGATTGCAAATATGACAGTTAAAGAAAAGATTGTCGCATGTGTAAATTTTACGAAAATAAATTCAATTTATACGTGGCAGAACAAGTTTGAAAACACTACAGAATTTTTAGCAATTTTTAAAACTACAGATAAGAAAAAAAAACTATTAAAAGACAAGATAAAAAAATCTCATCCATACAAAGTTCCAGAAATTGCTGAACTCAAAATAAAATCAATAAATAAACCATATCTGGACTGGCTTGTAACCTCAACTAATTAGGAACAAAACGTAAAAGTGAAACAATTCCACCAAGTGCTGAAACTCTTAATCCTACATCTGTAGTAGCGTCGACGGAAAATATCTCAACCCCTTTACTTTCAGCTTGATTTAGAAATTCTATGATTTTATCTTCATCTTGCTTTTCAAAAATCTTATCAGAAAAGATAATCGAGTCTACAGCGCCTGCCTCATTTGCCTTTTCAGTTTCAGCAAAACCCATGGTGAATTTATTACTCTTTTTGTTAACTAGAAACATTATCTCATCTATTATGTGTGATACCTTGGCAAGTTTGCTGCTAGTTATGGCTTGTTTCATAGCCTCTGATTTTATAAATGTGTAAATCCCATCTTCTCCACCGGAATCAATTCCTTCAATAACTTGGATTTTGTGCTTTTTACCAATTGGTGCTTCCAAAAGGTAATTACAAAATCTCTTTCTGGTTTCACCAGGTCCAAATATTATGATCATATCACCTTCTCGTATAGAAGATGAGATTGCCTCTAGAACATCTTCAAAAAATGTTTCAATGTTAAATTTTGCTTTGTATCTCTTTCCACTTGCGCCAGAGTACAAGTTTGGCATTAGCTTCAAATGAGTACCACTCAGTCTACCTATCCCGCAATCACCAGTATCAATTGCTACTAACAAAAATCCAAAATTTTCCTTTTTATCAAAAATCAATTTTTTCTCAAGATTATTCCATTTCATTTTGGTCAAAGTAATTGGTTCACCTATCTTAAGTGTCAATGAATGGTGTGATCCTTTTTGTACTGATTCACTATCTGATTCCGTTATTATTCCATGAACTTTTAATCTATCAACAACATCATCAATTGAAACTTTTCCTACACTTAGTACAACTCGTATTTTGATTCTCTCGCCTCTATCTGGTCTAGCAAACTCTTTTTCTTGTCTAATAGCACGCGTAGTACCAGCAACAAGTTTGTCTTCTTTTTTTATGATCCTCCTTAGTACAAAAAGATCGTCGGGTTCCTCTGGTATTAACGATACAGAATTTTCATCAATCTTTTTTGTGATCATTTTAATCTTGTTTTACATTAGAAAAAGAGCAATAAAAAAGAAAATGGGCTAGGTTGTTAATTCACTAGTCTTAGTGGGTTGTTCCCCTGCCTTTTTTCTTAGATAACTTTGAACCCATTCTTGAGTTAAAACTCCAGCTTCTGTTAGGTTTACAAGTGTGTTTGTAGAGGCCTCACCAACAACCTTGCCCGTGTTTCGTCTAATTTGACGCCATTTTAGATTGGTGTTTCCACTCTTTGAAGAATATATCATACCTAATACGTCCTTTGCATTAACAAAGGTCATATCACGAATTTTCTTCAGAGTCACTTTATCTGCAGCCTCGATATAAATAAGACCGGGAGCAGTTTCACGTTCTGGAAATACTTCATAATCCTCAAAATAGCTTTCAGGAATGAAAGAATTGCACGTACTAAGGATTACAAATTTCCTAAAACTCTCAAGCGAACATGTAGCATCTATTGAAACCATCTTGATAAAATTTAGTCATTTGCCTTTTATCAAGCTTCTTGAAAGACTCAATTAGGAACTAGAGAATTTAATACTTGCAGGCGTTGATGACCAAATCCCTTTGAATATGATGAGAAGGATCTTGAGTTCTGAGCCTGCATCATAACATCTTTATCATAAATTCTGTGTTTGAATGCTAATGAAATCATTTACAGAATATCTAACATTCCATGTTACATCAAGAAGAGGGTTTGTAAACATAACGTCAAAGATTGAAAAGATCGTCCAAAAAAGTGGTATCATGGAGGGTCTTTGTCTTGTAAATGCAATGCATATTACAGCAAGTGTGTTTATCAACGATAACGAAAGCGGTCTTCATCATGACTTTGAAAAATGGCTTGAAGAATTAGCACCACATGAACCAGTAGATCAATATGAACATAATAAGACAGGAGAAGACAATGCAGACGCTCATCTAAAAAGACAAGTCATGGGAAGAGAAGTTGTGGTGGCTATAACCAATGGTGGACTTGATTTTGGTCCATGGGAACAAATATTCTATGGAGAATTCGATGGAAAGAGATCAAAAAGAGTTCTTGTCAAGTTACTAGGAGAATAATTAAGAAAGAGATCCACGCTTTTGACTTTCTTCAAGACTTGATTTAAGTTTGAAACTTTCCTCATGATTTTGTGGACCATGATTACACTTTACACATCCTATCTTAAAGCCATTAGAATCACGGATATAGGTTTCACAACCGCAAAAACAGGTCA
Organism: Nitrosopumilaceae archaeon; assembly: GCA_013330055.1. Taxonomy (GTDB): domain Archaea; phylum Thermoproteota; class Nitrososphaeria; order Nitrososphaerales; family Nitrosopumilaceae; genus UBA8516; species UBA8516 sp8516u. The sequence goes on along the minus strand of DUJB01000008.1, from coordinate 32,006 downwards.
TAATTATTTGAAACTCTTACTAAGATATAACTTATTTCAAAATTAATTTTTGCAACACTTTCCACGTGGAATATCGTGATCATGGGGACATCTTCTTGGATGCTTTAGCATTGTACATAGTGCATCAGTGAATTGCTCATTCATATGATGTTCTATTCCGCAAACCATCTCTTCATCTATATCCACTTTGAGCGCACTATCCATCAAAACTTCTAACAATCTACTGTTTCGCATCATATTAGAACCCACTTGTTCTCCACTCTTGGTCAACGAAACACCTGTCTTATTATAATTGACAAGTTTGGATTCGTTTAGCTTTTTTAGCATCTGAACAACACTTGGTTGTCTAACATTTAGCATCTTAGATATTGAACTAATCTTCACAGGATTACCACTTTCTTTTATGTGCCATATGGCCTTTAGATACATCTCCACATGTTCGGCCTCTGCGGTACCTACAAACAGAACTTCATCTTTTGTATTTGACAGATTATTTTACCTCACTTTACATCCTTTGATTCTTTTAATAAGTATTCAAAATACTCACGTGCAAAGCCAGCAAGACCAGAATGATCTGCCCATATAGCAACTGCTTCAGCAGATCCGGAGGTCCCAAGATCTTCCCCCAATAAAATAACGACATATCGCTTATCTGAAATTACTCCTCCGCCGAAAAGCCCTTTCTTAATTTTTACTTTGGCTACTCGTGATAATGCTTTGAGAGTCTCTGAATGTGCATCATCAGAAACTAATATTGTGATGTCTACTCCTCTGTCATGTAATAATCTAAGCTTAGGAAGTGCTTCTTTTGCCAGATCTTCTGCGACTTTTGGTATTGCTATCAACACTTCATCTCTACACGAGTCCACCATTTCCAAAATTTTTGAAGCAATATTTACTACTCCAGAAAGAACCCAAATGTCAGGTCGTTCACTGGTACCACTTTGTTCATAAAGTGGAGTGAGTTCTTTTAAAATTGTGGATTCATTATTTTTGAATTCTACTTCTTGAGTTTGTCTTGTATTTTCTATTGCAGTAGAAGGTGGTTTTGCAAAATATTGGGTAGGTCTTGATTCATCAGAACCTATCCATCCTTTCTCTTCTAGGGTACCCAATACTTCATAAATTTTTGAATATGGTACACCAGATTTCTGACTCAGATCTGACGCATTTATCTGACCAGATTTTAAAAGTGCAGAATACGTCTTTATTTCATAACTTGTGAGACCTATTTTTTCAAGCGCCTTTCTTGCCTTATCTGAAAGACTCATCTCTTTTCATTCTTAGCCTTTTGATATATATGTCAACTTTGCAAGTATTTGCGAATCAGGCATATCAGACGAGGTTAATCTCACAAAACCACCGGTGTCTTGTAGGAAATCGATTAAATACTAATTCTGAAAACAAGCGATTAGTATGGAACTAATCCAGATTGCCAACCAGAAGGTACCTACACTAAGTAAAAAATCTACTATTAGATTTACTCAAAGCATATGTCCAGACTGCAACATGATTCTAGACGCAGAGGTCTTTGAAAGAGATGGCAAGGTATTCATGACAAAGACCTGCCCAACACATGGCGAATGTGAAGAGCTATACTTTGGTTCCTATGAAATGTACAAAAAATTTAGCACTTACTGGATGGACGGAAAAGGTGCTCATGCTCCAAATGTTATGATTGAGAAATGCTCGTGTCCAAACAACTGCGGTCTATGTTCAAATCACTTATCACACAGTGGACTAGCAAACATGATAGTTACTAACAGATGTGATCTAACATGTTGGTATTGTTTCTTCTATGTGAAAAAGGGACTTGAAGGTGCATACATGTATGAACCATCCCATGACCAAGTAAGAGCAATGATGAAGACTCTGAGGGCAGAAAGACCAATTCCAGGAAACTCGATGCAAATAACTGGCGGTGAACCTATGTTGCGTGAAGATATTGTTGATGTTATTAAAATAATGAAAGAAGAAGGTGTTGATCATATACAGATGAATACAAACGGAATTAGATTTGCTTTGGATCCAGAAGCAATGCGTGAAGTAAGATTAGCTGGTGTTAACAACCTCTACCTTAGTTTTGATGGTGTAACTGCAAGAACAAACCCCAAAAACCATTGGGAAGTTCCATATGCTCTTGAGAGTGCAAGAAAGACAGGCACTACAGTAGTTTTTGTACCAACTGTTATCAAATCAATTAATGACCACGAACTAGGTGGCATAATCAGGTATGCACAAAAGAATCTGGATGTTGTCCATGCAGTAAACTTCCAACCGGTATCATTGACCGGAAGAATGGGCAAAAAAGAACGTGAGAAATACAGAATTACAATTCCTGACTGTATCCAAAGAATTGAGGAACAGACTGGAGCTGAGGTTACTGTAGATGACTGGTTCCCGGTTCCAAGTTGCATGCCATTGACAAATGTCATTGAAGCATTTTCAAGCAAACCAAAATACGAATTATCAATTCACTTTGCATGCGGTGCTGGTACGTATATTTTTGAAGATCAAGAAACAAAGAAGTTTGTACCACTGACCAGATTTGCAGACATTCAAGGAATGTTAGAGCTCTTCGAGGACAAGGCAGAAGAAATCCGTTCTGGCAAGAACAAATACTTTACAATGTTAGAAGTTGTCAGAAAACTTTCAAGCTTTGTTGATAAGAAAAAACAACCAGCTGGTCTTGATTTGGCAAAGATGTTTGGAAACATTTTGATGAAAAGATCATTTGACTCTGTTGGCTCGTGGCATGTCAAAGGATTATTCTTAGGAATGATGCACTTCCAAGACAAATACAACGAAGACCTAGAAAGATTACAAAGATGTGATATTCACTATGTAACACCGGATCTTAGAATCGTTCCATTCTGTGCGTTTAATGTGATACCTGAATGGTACAGAGACAGAATCCAAAAGAAATACTCTACTACAGTAGAAGAATGGGAACAAAGAGTAGGGGAAAAACTAGAAGATGGCTTGTATCGAGGAATCATGAGAAGAGGCGCAGGAGACGAACTTGCTGCAGGCTGTGCAAAAAGCCAAATGTTTCATGAAGCATCTCAGGCTTTAATGTAAACTAATTCACTTTATCTATTAATTTTCTGTCCTGTATGAAATGTTTGTTAATGCCATCACTTTTATAATCAAAATAATTTTTTTTGAATACGGGACAACCAAAAATTAGTTACAATTCAATTTCAAAAATTCTTACGCTAAGATATGATCCTGAAAAGGTTTCCTTGATGAAACCGTTATCTTACAAAGATTTTACTCCGACTAAGATTGATGACATTGAATCGAAAATAAACGATATTGTAGAAGATGATCTATTAACAATGAAAAAAAAATTGAGAGCTAATAGTATTTCATTGTCTCTTAGTGGCGGAATTGATTCCGGACTCACGTTAGCAATGATACGGTCAGTGCTTCCAGATATCAAGATCGAATGCTTTAGCATGGGTTTTGGGGATGAAGATGATGAGATTCAAAGAGCCAAGGAGTTATCCAGAATTTACGATGGTAATTTTCATAACATAATAAAAGATGACATCCTAAATGAATTACCGCAATTAATTTACATCGTAAAAGAACCAAGATGGAATTTATATCAATACTATCCAATGGCTGAAGCTAGGAAACAATCAAGTATCTTTTACTCCGGTGACGGTGGTGATGAATTGTTTGGGGGTTATACTTTTAGATACAAAAAATTTCTTTCAAATTTATCAAAAAATACAGATTGGAAGAATAAAACAAAACTATATCTTTCATGCCATGAACGTGACTGGGTTCCGGATCAACACAAGATGTTTGGCTCAAAAATAAAATTCTCATGGGAGAAAATATACGCACTTCTAAAACCTTATTTTAATAATAACCTTGAACCACTAGATCAAGTTTTTCTTGCTGATTTTAATGGAAAACTGCTTTATGATTGGATTCCTTCCAATAATGCATTTGGGAAATACCTAGGTTTAGACATCAGGTCAATCTTTCTCACTGATAAAATGATAAAATTTGCAACTCATATCCCATGGAAGATGAAATATGATCCTAAAAAAATCAATGGTAAAATCCCATTATATTCAATTCTCACTAAACAAAAAGGTTTTAAAAAAATTCAACCCATTAAAAAGGGATTTTCCTTTGATTTGTGCTCGTTATGGAGAAAGAATGCCAAAGAAATTGTCAATACTTATGTGAATACAGATTCTGAAATAGTAAAAAATAAGATCATTAATGAAGAATGGTTAAACACAATACATAAAAAATTACTACAAGATAATTTAGAATTAAATGTCCGCTACATCAGCAAAATGTTAGGAATTCTCTCATTAGAAATTTGGTATAGATTGTTTATCGGTAAAACCATGAAAAAAACACAAAAACTCTAAAGAATAGACATCACAGAATTAAACTACATTTTAAAAAATTATCTAAAATTCAATGTTTGGTAATTTTTCCTTTCAATATGTTCTTTATTCTGCGGCATTGAGTATCCCTGATGAATTCTCTAGTTTCACTATCATACATGCTGTCATAACCATCATTTTTTGGTGTATATTTTAGATAATGATAAAGCATGTAAATTGCTCCCTTTCTTCCTATGGGTTTTCCCTTGACAAAATACAAAAAGAATCTACCCATTACAAATAAAGGATGATATCCTAAAGTACGCATACTTGCACCAAATTCATAGAAATGATGATCTTTTCCTAGTTCTCTTGTATGTCTAAATCGAGCATCATTGAACAACTTGTATGTATAGCCATGTCGATTAGCTATATGCAAGACAAGTGATTCATAACCCATTTTTTCTGGATAAAAATGAAGATAAGTATTAAAAAAAGAATTTCTGACAAATCTGCCTGCACCATGAGGTGTGATGTAGATATTCTTGTCATAATTGCCAGAAGCAATTGCAATTTTAGGATCTACGTCTAACATTTTTATCATCTTCTCAGCATACTGGTCTTCATATATTGTATCATCAGTAGTAATCAAATGATAATCTGTTTTTTCTAGTTTTAATTCTTCGGCAAATTTGATTGCATTATTCCAGTTACTAGCGACTCGTCCTATGTTGTATCCCAAGTCAGGATTTGTTATTACATAAAGTCTGTTCCAATTAATTCGTATCCTTTCTAAAATCTCAGGTGTTTTATCATTTGATCCATCATCTATTACTATAACATATTCAGGTTTTAACGTTTGATTCTTCAACGAATTAAGTGCATCTTCAATGTTATTCTCTGAATTTCTACATGTTACAATGGCAAAATACGTTTTCATAAATCTAACATCTTGAAAATAATATGACAATTTTATCTCATATAGTTTTTCATATTTTCGTAGATGAAATGTAATAGTACTTATTAATCATTAATAATCATAACATATAGTCTAATAGAAACAATATGGCTAATTATTGCGGTTTTACAAATACTTGAATTATTCACGGGATGAAGTTGAATAAATTTTACTTATCAAGTGAACCTCCTTGGATGAGAATATCTAATTTTTTCTGAATATCTTTTAATTTGTCAATTTCTTCTGTTGTTAATTTTTCATTTATCGCAATCTTAAGGATCATCTGAGAAAGTAATAGTTGTAGAGGTACTAACACATCTCTTTGATGACCTGGAGGCAGTTTGAAATAATATGGATTACTTTCTACGCCTATGTCTGCTTCAGAACTATAAGCTTGGCTTTTTTTGAAGTGGACATATCCAAACAGAACTAACAACGGTATTCCTATTACAATCATTACTGCTGCATAAATTGAAAACGAAGGAAAAATATATTTTAATTCTGGTATTCTTTCAATTGCCAAATAATAAGTCACTACTAATGTGTTCACTGCAGCAAAAATGAAAGCAAAATAAGTTGACCAGCCCATTCTAAAATAGAACCAAGCTCTAAAAGGCAATGTTTTTTTATATCTGGATTTCATTGTTGTAACCTTTCAATTAATAATTAGATGTAGTAACTATTTGAATAATATGACCGTTTATGCTAAAAAGTGATAACTCGATGAAAACTCTTCATACCAGAAACATGACAAATTTTGAATATGCTTTTACAAATTTACTACTAAAGGAAGGTGTTTTTGCAGACATCAACCAGTAGCGGAATACATCCTGCTAGATTAACATCAAGTGTAGCGTGAAAACTAACGCCCGAAACTAGATTTTTTATTCATTTCAAATCATTTTCATCAATTTTGGGTCTCATCAAAAATATCTTCTTTCATAATTATTGTACTGTATGATGAATTCTATTTTTACATTCTAGGATCCCATTAATTGAATACGGCAAAAAATAACATTATGATAATAATCCAAAAACTAATTAGTCATTCATAAAACAATTGTTACGTTTACTTTGAAAAAAACTAAAGATGTTGTAGCAGGATTAGGAGAAATAGGCATACCAATTTTACAGCTTATTTCAAAGACAGTTATTGTAACAGGATATGATATAAATCAAAAATTAATAAATAAAAAACAATTTGAAAAATATGCTAGTCTTGACACTTGTTTATTACACATATGTATACCATACACAGAAAAATTCATTCCTAATGCAATATCGCTTTATCATAAATTCAAACCTAAAGGCATAGTTATTCATGGTACAGTAAGTCCTGGCACTACTCATATCCTTCAATCTAAACTTCCAATACCCGTCATTTACAGCGCAACAAGGGGAGTCCACAAAAGAATGCTTTATGATTTGAAACGNNAACATACTCTAACATGATGAAAAAATGCGGAGTCAAGACAAAGAAAATGTCCAGCCCACTTACATTAGAGCTTGCTAAAATAGTATGTGACACTTCCTATTATGGCTGGCTCATAAACTATGCCCAGCTTAGTAACATGATTGCTATAAAAAACAAAGTAAATTATGATGAGATGTGGTCCTTTGCAGATGAAATCCACAAATATTTAGGAAACCGACCAAAGATGTTTCCTGGATTTATTGGGGGACATTGTGTAATACCAAATCTTGAATTGATTAAAGACGACACTCTTAATCTTATTAGAGAAATTAATTCAGATCATGCAAAGATTCTAAAAAAGCGGAAAGCGCGGGGGAAAAAATATTGAAACCACATACCAAGACTTTCAGTCTTAGGACTGTAGAATGGAAAAACAACGCAGTAGTGATGATAGACCAAACAAAATTACCAAATAAGCTTGTCTTTGTAAAATACACTGATTACAAGGATGTGGCAAATGCAATCAAAACTCTAGTGATCCGAGGTGCTCCAGCTATAGGAGTATCAGGTGCTTTTGGATTAGCTCTGGCTGCACTACAAAGTAAAGCAAGAACAAAGGAAAAACTAGTAGGGGATCTTGAAAAGGCAAGAAAGACTCTCTTTGAAACTAGGCCAACTGCAGTAAATCTTGCATGGGGTCTTGATAAAATAATGAAAGTTGCAAACGAAATCAATGATGTTTCTGAAATAAAAAAATCAATAATTCAAACTGCAAAAAGAATGGCAGAAGAAGACATAGAGACCAACATGAAGATGGGAAAACATGGTTCAGCTTTGTTTTCAAACAACGATACAATAATGACACATTGTAATGCTGGTGCACTTGCTACGGTAGGATACGGAACAGCTCTAGGAGTTATACGTGCTGCAAAAGAAAATGGGAAAAAGATCAAAGTCATAGCTACTGAAACAAGACCAGTAATGCAAGGCTCAAGGCTTACTGCATTTGAGTTAAAACATGACGGAATTGATGTCAGCCTAATTCCTGATACTGCAGTAGGATATGCCATGTCAAAAGGACTTGTTAACAAAGTCATCGTTGGGGCTGACAGAATCTTGCGAACAGGCCATGTTTACAACAAAATAGGAACCTATCAGGTAGCTATGATGGCAAAACAACACAAAATACCATTCTACGTGGCAGCTCCTCTTTCTACATTTGATCTAAAAAGTGATCCTAAAGACGTAATAATTGAACAAAGAAAGTCAACTGAAGTCACACAAATAGGAGATAGGAAAACTGCCCCTGACGATATAACTGTCATAAATCCAGCGTTTGACATGACTCCTCCTGAGTTAATCTCAGGAATCATAACAGAAGCAGGAATTGCAAAACAGCCTTTTGAAGAATCTATTAAAAAATTATTCAAGTCAAGGTTGTAAGGTATTTATTTCATACACGAATGAACTCATTTTATGAGTACAGTGACTTCACAACAAATCCTAGACTCTCTAAAACAATGTATGGATCCTGAAATTCCAATCAATGTTGTAGACATGGGATTAATTTATGGAGTTAATGTAAGCACTGATAATAAAGTAAATATCAAAATGACTATGACAACCCGTGGTTGTCCTTTACATGACACATTAGTTAGTGATGTAAAAAGATATGTCAACAAAGTTCCTGGAGTAAATGACGTTAATGTTGAGATAGTTTGGGAACCTATCTGGACTCCAGAAAAAATGTCTGAAGCAGGAAAGAAGATGATAAACTTTGGCAAACAAAAAACAATTACACCAATAAATTATGAAACTGCGATGCCACAAGGAGCAGGTTCTGTTGTAAAACAAGAGGATGGTTCATTGATATTGATGAATGAGCATGACCAAGGATTTATGGTAAACCAAGCAATTATTGATTTTTGGAAATTGTGCAACGGACAACGAAAAATAACAGATCTTGTGGATTCATTCGCGAAAATTACTGGACTTCAAAGAGGACAGGTAGAAAAAGAAGTGTTACAGCTTGTTCAACAGCTACGTGATGGTGGACTAGTTATTATTGGTGAACCTGAAGTATCTAATGTACAGTTTAAGAGATAAAATCTAAAATTCTTACTAAATTTCTTTAATTTCTGTTATTGTTCCTTGTACGGAATCCATTTTAACGATGGCTCTTTTTTCATTAAAGCCAAGGGCGACATACCAATCTCCACTATCCTCATCATATTTTGTTTCAAGCGTCTTAACCTGTTCTACTGTAACACTGTATTGTTTTATTATCCCAGAAATAGCCACTGGAACAGCCTCCTTTTCAGTCGGTAGTCTTCTTTTCATCAGACCTATTCCAGGACTCATAAAATCTCTTCTCTCATGAGGTATAATAGTTATTACACAGTCAAAAAAGATCGAAATTTTGTCATATGATCTGATCTGGTAAGGTTCTTTTGTAAATGACACTTACAAAAATTATGGTACTTACCATAGAACTAAAGGAAACACTTCACCAACTAATAGACAACCTAATGATAAATCCACAACAGATGAGAAATATGGCATATGACTTGAAACCGCTTACTAAAGATGATGTTGAAGTGGCCTTTGGAATATTTGTTGGATATGTGACAGGTGGATTTGCAGAGTTGTTCTTTGAATCACAAAAACGAAGTATGACTGCATCTGAATTAATACAAGTACGAAAGATTTTGTTTGAGCGAGCACTTGAAATGAAAAAAGCTATTGCATATGTACGTGCTCAAGAAAGCAAAAGCTAAACTTTTCAAGACAACACTCTATATAATGTGATACAATTAATTTTATTCTGATGAAACTTTCAAATGCACTTTCAATTATATTAATTTCAAACAGAAAGTCTATAATCAATACAATTGCCATTCTTGCGGTATCTGGAACTGTTGTTGAGCTTTTAGCTGGTATTTGGGACGCAACATCACATCTTATGCTCGAACCTGATCTATTTTGGACAATTCAACATGTTGCTGTGTATACAGGTGTTGGAATGATAACATGTTCTGCAATCCTAGGTTCAATTATTTTGATTTTTAATCCACAAAATATATCAAATAAAAAAGGACTAAAATTTCTCATCATTGGAACATTATTGCAGATTACTGCAGGATATGCAGATTCAATCTTCCATGAAGTTTATGGAGTGGATGGATTAGTTACTATTTCACATCTTATTCTTGAAACAGGTCTATTATTGAGCGCGTTAGGCGGATTTCTTTTGTTGTCCAGTACAAAATCAAGTCCTAAGATAATTCTACAACTTGCTATACTGTCTGTACTTCTCTCCTCAACATGGATTGGTTTCAATTTTATGTTACTTTTCGCCTCGGTTTCATTATGCCTACCAATCTATGAGGTGTTCTCTTCTGGTTGCGCGGTGCTTTGACTGCTCAATTTCTTATATCCTGAGAATATAACAAATCCAGCTCCAGAAAATGAAATAAACAAGGGAATTAGAAGTTCTCCCGCTTTTGTATCGCCAAAATCTGCCTGAATTTTTACAGATCCTTCAGAAATATTTGTGATTTCCATATTGTACCTTCCACTATGTGAAAACTTGAAATAATTCACAGCCATCTTTGTTGCTATTTTTTTATCTGCGATCACATTTCCATTAGAATCTGATATCTGTACAAATATAATATTCTTTGAATAGTTTGGAATTGTAAGTATGTAAAAACCGATCCCATTTTTATTCAAATCTAACTCTAAACTAGTAGTCTCTTTTGATTCTAAATCTGTAGTGTAAGATATTTTTTCACCACCTGAAAACACAATCACTATCCATATTGAAGCAATACTTAACAAAGCTAGCCCAATTTTAAAGGAAGAATACATCACACTCGTAGTAATTCTTACTTTCTTAAATTCAAGACTATGTTCATCTGAGAAAGCTAAAACTATTAAAAAGGGCCCGGAGGGATTCGAACCCTCGACCTGGTGGTCCGAAGCCACCCGCACTATCCTGGCTATGCAACGGGTCCGATCAAGTAAGAATTTAACGGGGCTAAATATCTGTCTAGATAATTGAAAATATCAAAAAGAGTTGCAGGTGTGGAATATGCGATACGTGATATTGCACTAGTTGCAAAAAAACTAGAAAAGGAGGGTCAAAAGATAACATATCTTAACATTGGTGATCCAGTACAATATGGATTCCAACCTCCAGAAAATGTCAAAGATGCATTTGTCAATGCTGTGAAAAAAGGAGAGAATTATTATGCTGCATCAGAAGGATTGCCTGAACTTAGGGATGCAATTGCCCAAAAAGAAAAAGCAAAGGGTCTCTCAGTTTCAGAAGATGACATTATCATAACAAACGGAGTGTCAGAGGGACTTGAGATGTTGATGGCATCAATAGTGGAAACTGGTGATGAGGTCCTGATTCCAGGACCATATTATCCACCATATGCATCATACGTCAGATTATTTGGAGGCATTCCAATAGAATTTCAAGTAGATCTTAATAATTCCACACCAGACCTTGATGACATAAAATCAAAAATCACATCAAAAACTGTTGCAATATGTCTTATTAGCCCAAATAACCCAACGGGTGCAGTCTTTAATGAAAAATCACTAAGAGATCTAGTTAGCATTGCAGTTGAACATGATCTGTACATAATCTGTGATGAAATATATGATCAGATAGTCTTCGATGAAAAGTTTGTCGGAATAGGTAAAGTTAGCGGTGATTCTCCAATCATATTAGTAAATGGTTTTTCAAAAGTACATCTAATGTCTGGTTGGCGAATTGGATATATAGCATTTAACAATTCAAAAAGACTTGAACTTCTTCGTGAAAACATACCAAAGCTTGCAAGAGTCAGAATAGCATCTAATTTACCAGTCCAACATGCTGCATTGGAATCACTTAGAGGCCCACAAAATTATATTTCAGAATTTGTTTCTCAGCTAAAAAAAAGAAGGGACTATGTAATCAAAAGGTTAAACGGCATCAATGGGCTTAGTTGCTCAATTCCAAAAGGCGCGTTCTATGCATTCCCAAAAATTGAGAGTTCAAAACATTCATCTGATAAAGAATTTGTTATTGATCTTCTAAAATCAAAAGGTATCTTGACAGTACACGGTTCTGGCTTTGGCACACAATATGGCAGTGGACACTTTAGGATGGTCTTTTTACCAGAAATTAGTGTATTAGAACCGGCACTTGATAAAATTGAAGAATTTGTGGGTTAAAACTTCCACACTGTGATTTTTTTTGGTATGATCTTTATTATACAATCTGTCTGAGCAAGAAGTTCCTGAGCAGTACTATTATTCAAACTCCTAAAATATCGTAATAAAATTTTCTTGGTTATACCTGAAACAATTTTCTTATTCAAAATTAATCTGGCAATTCCTTTTCCCATTACTCCATATATTGGGGAACGAATTCCTGCATCAACGCAATAACTAACTTTGGGATTTTTCTTTACATTCTTAGCTTTTTCTGTAGCAGTGTTAGTTCCAACATAAAAAAGTCCACCTTTGTACAAATACCACACAGGAACAATATGTGGCCCGCCTCTTTTGTCTATAGTTGCAAGTCTTAGTATCTTCTGTGATTTTAGAAATTTATCTTGTTTCATCTACTTCCTAAATCCCAGATATAGTAAAAAGCCTCCAAAAAAAATCATTCCTGCAGAAATTTTTTCATTTGTTATTTCATTAGATAAAAAAAAGTCCCATACAAATTCTGGTCCCCAGATAAGTAAATTTCTGATAATTGTTATAGATGCAACTACGATGAACAAAACTCCCATGGCAGTAAACCAATTACGTCCACGACGATTGATTATCCTCATGATTTCTTTTTAAATTTTGTAGACTTTAAACTATCTTTAATCCTGGATTCTTCAACTTGTTTTTTATCATTGCGTTCAAAAGTATTGGTGTGGCAACTTCTGCTAAATACGAAAGTGAACCAGGACCAAGAATAAGAGGTCTGAGATTTTTAATTTCTCTAACTAATCCGCTGACTGTTTCAATTGCTTTTTGATCATCACCGCAGATGAATATGTCAAAATCTAAAACAAGATTAGGATCTACTAGTTTTTTTTCTGATACTGTATGAAATGCAGCAACAAGCTTCGTTTTATCTTTCATATGTTTTTGCACCATCTCAAAGGCAGAGGGTTTTTTTTCAATAAAAGAAATGAATTCAAATCCTGAATCAGTTTTTGTCATAGGTACAATTGGAGAAATCACAATACAGCTGTCTTTTGCGTTAGAAAGTATTGCAGGACATGTAGAGTCTATGTTTTCATATGGAATTGATAAAACCAAAACGTCGCTTTCTTTTGCTATAGAAACATTATCGTTTCCAGTTATCGTACCTTTTACAGATCCATAAATTTCAGTAGCATTCTTTGAGTATTCAAGTGCTGCCTGTGCTGCTTTTGTTGCATCACGCGAACCAATTAATACATCATGGTTTACACACCATCTTAAGGCAAAACCTTTTCCCATTCCGCCTGTTCCACCAATGATTCCTATTTTCATAAAACAAACGCTGGTAATGTTATTATTATCTCTTCTTTAAAATCTGAAACACTCTTGTCTTTGATAATTTTTCTACGTCATGCGCAAGCAAAAAATAACGTAGAACGAATACTTGCTGGTCGTAAAGAAGGTTTTCCACTTACACAAACAGGTCTTCAACAAGCAGAAAAGATTGCAAAATTCTTAAAACCTCTTGAAATCTCAACCATTTATTCTAGTCCTATTGAAAGAGCAATGAGTACAGCTAATTTGGCAGCCAAAAGTCTTAACTTAGAAGTCAAAACAGATTCGAGACTAACTGAGATTGAGATGGGAATGTTCTCAGGTATGCTTTATGAAGACATGTTTGTAAAATATGGTAATGTATTTCTAAAATTCTATCAAGATAATCCAATAATTGAAGAGAATGGAGTAGAAACATTTTCTAATGTTAAAAAAAGAGTGTTAGATATAGTAAACTATTGTTCAAAAGAACACAAAGGACAAAACGTTTTACTTGTAACACACATGGATCCGATTAAGGCTATGCTTTCTACAATTTTACATCTAAAACCAGAATCTCTATACGAACTAATAATACGAAATGCTTCTCTTACAATATTAAAAAAAGAACAAAACAATTATTCGTTGGCGGCAATAAATTCAATGGATATAGAAAGATATGTTCAGGATTAACCTATAACTATATTATTTTTACCAGAACCAATATCTATAGGTGAGGACCATCATGAATGAATTGAAAAAAAATGCAGTTCTATTACTTCTATTAATCTTGTCAATTAATTTTTCTGCAACACATGCAGAATCTCTTCAATTATTTTCTTCTAAAGAAGTATATTCTGAGGGACAACCACTGCTTGTTTATGGAAAAGCACTTCCTAATGACGATTTGATTCTGAAATTATCTGCTCCTGATGATACTATTGCAAAATTTGATCAAATTGCTGCTGATGGAAAAGGTGAATTTGTACANNTTCTCCCAAAAAATAGATCTAAAATTTGCTCCATCATCTGAACTTGTCAAGGTTCCAATACAAAGAACTGTGAACACACTTGTTTTTGCACCACAAACTGCAGCCGTGAATGTTCCTATTAGAATATTTGTACAAACTACGAGTGACGGTGCATTAATTGCTGGTTCTCCTGAAAAACTTTTAGGAACTTCACATGTCCACTTGCCAACAGGCGAAGTCACAAGTTTAGGACTTACATTTAAAACACTCCATCAAGGGATCTATTATGCAGATTATACTCCAACTCAGGAAGGAACATACGTATTTCATATAGTTTCATTCAATCAAGGAACTGTGTCCAATGGTTCCGCTGCAACCGTTGTTTTAAAACAGGACATAGAGGGTATATCTAATCAGATTTTACAACTAAATTCTATACTTCATTCCACATCCGAAGAATTACAGAAACTAAAAAATGAAACCAGAGAATTTGGTTCAACACTTGAAAAAAGCCAACTTTCTCTAGTTGAAACTAATAAAAACATTGATAATAGTGTTAAACTAATTTCAGGTTCAGTAAAGAATATAGAAGAAGCATCTGGACAATTCAATTCGTTGTTTCTACCAATTGTAGCATTAATTGCAGTAATCATTGCTTTACAAATTACAATCCTTGCCAGACGAAGATAGCTATAATAGACAAAGAATAGATTTCTCTACCATGCCAAAATTGGCATTTTTTTTAATTCTTATATTACTAGTATCAGTATTTACTGGATCTTCTTATGGGTTCTATGATGTTGATCTAGTGCAATCAGCACCGGAACCAAATCTTGGAAATTCAGATATTATCAAAATATCTCCAACTGTCACAGAAAATCAAATCAAAAGATACATTGTCTTTGGCTCTGGTTCTATTTCTGATGTAAGATCATCTGCAGAGAATTTAGTATATGGAATAAGTTCCGATAAAGGATTCTTTTCAGTTGGAACTTTCTATCAAAACAACATATCTAATCTTCAATCAAAAGGGTTTAAAATAATTGAAGATTTTCAATTAGAGTTTGATTCAATTCCACAATCGCTAGACAATAAAACAACTTTAGAGGCGTCAAGAATTGGTCAAATAACAGGCTCTGATGAAGTTTTTCGAAAATATGGATACGATGGTAAGGGAATAACTATAGGTATAGTAGATACTGGAACCGATTTTTCAAACCCCGATGTTCAAGATTCGCTGGCACGCGATCAAAATAATCATCCTGTAATGATTGATGCAGATGGCCAAGGCCTAGTCTTGACAAATTCCACCTTTATTGCGAACATAAATGCTAAGGGTGTTATAATGAATTTTACAAAACCAATTCCAAAAAATATCACATCTTCAGTATATGTGAATTCAGATGGTGTATTTCTAAATCTTGCAAAAAATGGTAATGGTACTTCGGTATTGGTCTTTAACTCGCTCTTTCCTTCTGGCGGAGCTCCGGTCCTTAACGGTACCATATCAAATGATATGAAAATTGGTAAAAATAACAAAGATTATCTTGTTTCAAAAAGTGGAATGTATCATTTGGGTGTAATCTATCAGGGAACCCTACAAGGTACATTTACACGATTACAACTTGTTCCAGTACTTGTTTTGGATTCTAAAGTTGCAGGTCTTTATGATACTGTTGTACCTGACATGTCTACATCCTGGATTGATTTCACACGTTTTGAATCAAAAGATAACAAACCTCCAAAATATGATTTTGATTTTACTGATGAAAACCCAATTACTTTGGGAAACGGAAAGGAATTCTTCTTGTATGATTCTGACAAAGACGGAAAATTTGATTATAGTTCAGGAACTCTAGGTGCGCGAGTACTTGATATTTATGGTGTTATAAAAAAACCATCTTTAATTGAACCAACAATCCGTGCAACAAACGGTACCTTGTTGTTTCCCATTGATCCAGAAGGAAATTACATTGGGGTAATGTATGACTTTTTAGGTCATGGTACATCAAGTGCTGCATCTATTACATCAAAAGGAATTGAAAAATACGATATTTATGGTAATTCAACGAAATATTCACTAAAGGGGGTTGCTCCAGGTGCAAAAATTGTTCCAATAAAGGCACTATGGTTTGGCGATTCGGTGTATGCTTGGTTATGGGCATCAGGTTTTCATCAAGAAAATAGTAACTGGATATTTGAAGGAAAACCTAGAGTTGACATCATATCAAACAGTTGGGGAGTTTCTAACTTTCCAACTCTGCAATCAGTACCAGGTCTTGATGTTTTATCGCTTATTCTAAGTGCTCTTACTGTACCAGGTTCAATTGACGAGAATTATCCAGGAGTACTCATTGTTAGCAGTGCAGGAAATGCGGGTCATGGATATGGAACTATGGGACTACCAAATGTGGCTCCATACGGTCTTAGTGTAGGGGCAACAACCAACAATGTCTATGTTGGATACGGCTCCTTTAAGAATCAACCAAGATTTGGAAATACTACTACTTCATCAAATGAAATAGCAGATTTTTCAAGCAGGGGGCCTGGAATAATAGGAGATCCAAAACCAGATCTTATGAGTATTGGTGCATACAGCTTTACACCTTCAAGCGTTACAAAAAAGATCAAAAACGCAACCGATCCGTTCACAATTTTTGGAGGAACAAGCATGTCAGCGCCGCTTGTTTCTGGTTCTGCTGCAGTACTGATGGAAAGTATGGTACAGCAAGACAAAGAATATGATCCATTCAAACTAAAAAATATTTTAATGTCAACTGCTACTGATTTAGAAAATGATCCCTTTACACAAGGAACAGGAATTGTAAATATAGAAAATGCAGTAAACTTTGTCAAGGGAAAAAGTGGCACCTTTATTGTATACAATAATGCGTCATATGCTAATATAAAAAAAATTCTTGACGTGCCAATGAATATGATAAATTCATCTTCTTTTGGCATAGAAAATTTTCATTTAAGCAATGCCTCATTGCCTATGACTCCTTGGTTTGGCGGTAGACTATATCCTAGTGAAAGAACTTTTGCAACTTTTACAATCGAGAATCCAACGAATAAAACTCTTGACATTACTATAAAACCGCAAATCCTAGAACTTGTTAAAAAATATCAATACAACGGTACAACAGAAGTCAGACTCCAAGATCCGCTAATAAACAAATCTGGAATATTCAGACCTAATTACATCCATCTTGAAAATATCCTCAAAGATGCAGACATGACTTCATTCTTTGAAAAAAAGAAGTCATTACCAAGTGATACATCTCTTATGATCTTAAACGTGAATTTTCCCTTTGACAGTTTTATGAATAAAACTGAAAAGATCTATGCAAATGACATGAAGATTTCATCGGTTTATCTATATGACTGGAATGATAAGAACAATGACACCAAAGTTACACATGAGGAACTCTCTATGGTAAATCGTGGTGGCTCATGGGGAACAGTGCAAGAGCTAAGAGTTACCGAACCAAATTTAAAATTTAAAAATGTTCCATTAGTCGGTGTATATCCAGTTCCAACCAAATACTCATACTGGATTGGTGATACAAAGAAAAATTCCACCTCGATGGATTATACAATTACAACAAGCTTTTACAAAAAGGAAAACTGGGAATCTATCTGGGTAAATTATGATCACTTGCAAGTTCAACCAAATAGTTCGTATAATCTTATTGCAACAATTATAGTTCCACAAGATTCTCAACCTGGAGTTTATCAGGGCTTTATCAATTTCCAAGATACTCTACACGAGGTAAACGTGCCTGTTTCTTATGCTGTGATAAAGGGTGTTACAGGAAAAGATCTGCCATCTGTGATAAATGGATCACAAAAAAAGGATGCCTTGTATGACAATGGATACGTTGGAGGAGGTTTTGATATGACAAACAGGTATAATGCAGGAGATTGGAGACAATATTATTTTGACGTGCAAGACATGACAATTAATTCTGTAGCGCTAAACATTTCATGGGAAAACAAAAACACAAACCTTTCTGTATTTGTAGTTGATCCTGCTGGAAGAATCGTTCAGACAAATGTTCCACCAGGAGTACTTGGTCATTTTCAGGGATGGCCCACTGGTGACTGGCTTGGTACAAGTCCATTTAGTGAAGGTGGAGGATTCTTTCCAATAAAAAACAAAGATGACACATCTACAGTCTTGTATGCACCAATAAACCAGACTGGAACATATTCTGTTATGATGCATTCCACTTTGTTTGAAGGAAAATCTCTTGCAGAACCAGTAACAGTGACTGCCAAGTTTTCTACAATTTTACCTGATGAAAAAGATCCACAAATATTGTTTGTAGTTCCCGAATTCATCAACAGCACACACAAAATTCAACCAGAAATATTAGAAGAAAACATCGGTATTATAAAATATTCTCTTGATGGAAATGAAATTCAAATCAATGAGGAATCTAATATTCCGTCTGAGCTTCTCACGGAAGGCACTCACACCTTAAAAGTGATTGTTACTGACACAGTTGGTCATCGTGCAGAAAAGGATGTTAAATTCAAAGTTGATAATAAACCACCAGAACTTCTCGTCAAATCCCCAACAAACGGTTCTGCTGTCTCAAACATTATTTCTATAGACATTGATGTTTCCGAAGAGAATTTTCCTGACTCGGGAGGAATTAAAATAATGCTTCCTAATGGTACAATTTCAAACAACAAATTTGTACAGCTTGATACAAGGACACTAGAAAACGGAATGTATGACATTGAGATATCAGCAAAAGATTTAGCAGGAAATGAAATATCTAAAACAATTTCAGTAAACATAGATAACAGACCATTCTTTGAAACCCCCAAAGTAACCTTAGATCAAAACATCGTTTTACTACAAGGAATAATTATTGGAATAGTAATTGCAACAGCTGCTATAATAATAACGACAAAAATCAAAATTTCTAAGAAACACTAGAACAAGGTTTATATGCAATTTTTCAAAAACGAAAGCTTGCATGCCTGAACAGGATTCCGGTGCTAAGGGTACACTATCCCGACGAGATTTTCTAAAACTATTGGGTGCTGCGGGAACAGGACTTGCATTTGCTCCATATGTCCCATGGGGAAATTTTATGCCAAATCCAGATAC
>DUJB01000008.1:236-12502 GCA_013330055.1 Nitrosopumilaceae archaeon | reverse complement strand
TGGAATGTCAATGAAAATGGAGTTGTAGGATATGGTCGTTTCGTTAAGTCGTAGAAACGGTCTTGTAGACTTCTTTTACTGGTTATGGGATGGACTAGACAGAACTGTATTCATTGGTACAAAGTTTTCTTTTCCAGCAAGATTTGTAAGCCCATTTGGATTTCTTGGCATGCTGACTTTTGTCGTTTTCATAATTCTAGGAATAAGTGGCGCACTATTGATGTTCTATTATGAGCCAATATTAAATAGAGCGTGGGATAGCGTTGAAAAAATAAACAATGACGTTCCATTTGGTTTCCATATTAGAAACATACATTATCACGCCTCAAATGCAATGGTACTTCTTGCGATTCTGCACATGTATTATCAGTACTTTAGTGGTAGATACAAAATACGAAACGAAATTTTATGGGTTACAGGAGTCATACTTGGAACAGTAACTATTCTCGAGGCGTTTACAGGATATGATATTATTTTTAGTGAACGTGCTGAACTTGCAATTAGTATTGCCGCTTCACTTACCAATTCGATCCCAATTGCAGGACCTACAATACGTGAGGCAATGTTTGGTAGCGGATTTCATGATTTTGTTTTAAGATTTTATGCACAACATGTGTTTGTTCTTCCTGTAGTAATGCTTGGATTGATGGCCGTTCACATGCCAAGATTTTTGGTGTTTGATGTACCTATGGTTATGGCAATTTCTGGTGCCATTCTAATCACAGGTGGTGTCTTTCCAGTCGATATGGGTTTCAAGTTTGAACCAACAGTACCGCCAGGCATCACTGTACCTGAATGGTATCTTACTGGGTTGTATGCATTTCTTAGAACACAATATGACAAGTTTGTAACTGGTGTACTCTGGCCTGGACTGTTTATCTTAGCCCTGCTAGTAGTTCCATTTATTGACAGATATAAGAAATTCTCTTGGAAAGACAGACCACTAATTACTGCATTTGGAATTACTGGTATTACGCAAATCATAGTCACTACATACTGGGGATTCTACATATCGCCAGATACTGCAATGCCACTTGTACAAAGACTCGTCATAGATCCAATATTGTTCTACACTGTAATGATCTTGCTTGTGCCACTTGGATTTGGATTTTCATACATGATGATAAAGATGTCAAAGGAAGCAGAAAGGAAAGCAAAACTTGCTGCGTCTAAAGGACCGCAAAAAGTAGCACAAATTCAATTGTCTGCAAAGTGGATAAATTGGTTAATTATCGCACTATTAGGATTCCAAGTTTATCTTAACATAGCAGCATACAACGCAGCATTGTCAGGTATGAACAACTTTTCACTTTTCCTTACGGGAGTGATAACTCTTGTATTCGCAGGATTATTCCATGTTTACAGATATGGTATGAATGAAGCAAAGAAAATTCCAACTCCACCCCCTGCAATAGAAAAAGAAATCTCTAAACCAATTGGTGTTTCACCAGGGGGCGGTGTATCAAAACTTCCAGAAAAAGACAAGTCACTACCTGCAGATGAATCAAAACAAATNNCAATTTTTTTAAGCGAATAGCTTTATAAGACTAGCAAAAAGGATCATGAATCGTTGAGCAAGCCAACCTCAAGTCATGCGTATGGTATAGGAATAATAGCAGTGATTGTTGGTTTGGCAGCTGGTATTTCGTATTATCAGTTATATTATCTTCCGGAACTTACAGCAAAACCAAAAATCTCTGAAGAAATTCTTAACCCTGGAGAGGAAACCATAATAAACATGATAAAGGGTTCTTCAAGTCCAGAACAGCAAGATAATTTTGTACCAAAACTAGTAAACATACAGCTTGAAATTGACAACAAGGTTGTTTGGGACAACGTTGATGATACTCCACATACTGTGACACCTGATTCTGGTCATGAATATACTGACAAGTACAGCGGTAAATTTGGCTCTGTTGGTGTAGTAAAGCCAGGAGAAAAATACGAATTTTTATTCACCCAACCCGAAGTTGAGATCGACTATCATTGCGAACCTCATCCATGGATGAAAGGTAAACTAATAATTACAAAGGCTAGATTCTAAACAACCAGTTTTGCAAACAGTACATCACTTTCAATTTCCTTATGCTCCTGAATTATAGAAACGCGAAACTTAACATCGTGAGGTTCAGAAGGTTTGAACTCTATTACAGCGGTAAACTCTACTTTATTCTCTGACATGTTGTCTTTGCTTATGAATAATCGTGAGAGATTCTGTGAAATGGGTTTGCCATTATATGATTTGTAGACTATGAGTTGGTTTGAGTTTAAGATTTGAGTATTGATAACAATCCCATCATATCTTCCTTGATATCTCACTTCAATTTTGCCTCTTATCTCACTATTAGGAACTATATTCAAATTTTCTAGCTTCAGTTCAATATCTTTCATATTCTATGCGTCGTTTCTTTACGATAAATAAATTATGAATGAAAAGCGGGCCCGAAGGGCTTCGATCCCTTGACCACTGGATTAGAAGTCCAGCACTCTGTCCATGCTGAGCTACAGGCCCAAGAAGTTGGCTAGGGCTACCATATTAAGAGCTTTTTACAACCATTTTTTGTTATTTAGTTCTCTTTCCATTTTGAAAAGAAATTGTTGTGAATAACCAGCAAAAGGACCAAAATGCCTGACAATTTTTTCATGTATCTCTTCATATTTTTTTTTTGTAATTGATCTACTGATTGATTCATCAAACAGATCGAAATAATACTTACGTAAAATCCGTAGTGTCCACCTGTCTACTGGAAATGCTTCAATTTTTTCAAGCGAGAATAATAATATACAATCGGCAATCTTATCACCTATGCCATATACATCTACAAGGACATTCTTCGCAGTTTTGTAGTCTGACTTTTTTAAATAATTAAAATCTATTCTTCCTGAGACAACATCTTGGGATGCTTTCTTTACATACTTGGCTCTAAAGCCCAATCCGCACGATGAAAGTTCTGCAATAGTAGAATTGGCAAGTTTTCTAGCTGATGGAAAAGTATGAAATTCATGACCACCAAAAATTATTCTCTTGCCAAATTTTATTGTGATTTTTTTTAACATTTGTTTTATGTTTTGAATTGATGCATTAGATGAGCAAATAAATGAAATATAACATTGAAAAGGATCTTGTCGTAACAATCTCAATCCAGGAAACCGTAAAACTGCATCTTTTACAATCTTGTCTTTTTTTATACTCTGTAGAATTTTTTCCATGTTGTCATCTTGTCTAAAAAAATCTGATGCTTTTTTTTCAGAAGAACTGATCTTAAATGGATCTTGTGTTATTTTTAAAATGTTAGAACCGTCAACACCATACCATGTATCATCGATTTTATCCCAAAGAAAGACTTGACCACTATTAATGGTTGTATCCAAGTCTATTTTCTTAAACTCTTGCATTTCAAACTGTGATTACTTCGCCAGCCTTTGGAGCATTTGCATCAAACCCGAATCTCTCATGTATCTCAGCTGCAAACTTTGTACAAGAATCTCTATCTCCATGAACAGTTAAAATCTTTGGATTTCCTTTAATTTTCTTGACAACCTCAAAAAGATCTTTTCTATCTGCATGACCTGAAAACTCAAATTGTTTAACATCTGCATCTGTTTTTACATCTCTGCCACGAATGTTGACTTTGCCAGTCTCAAGTAATTTTCTACCTGGTGTACCTTCTCCTTGGTATGATACCATTGCAATACCATTTTTCTTATCGAGTGCAAGATGTTGTAAGTAGTATACAGCTGAACCCCCAACAAGCATTCCAGCTGGAGAAATAACAACACATGGTTCATTCAATGCCTCTTTTCGTTCTCTTTCTCCTTTAATCCATTTGGCCTGATGGATAGAATCAGCAAAAATTTTTGGATCACGCAAGTATTCTGGATAGCGAAGCATTATTTCATTTACTTTAACGGCCATTCCATCCATTATTACCTTGTGTTTGAATTTTGCACCTTTTAAAACACAAGCAATCTCTTGAGATCTCTCTACTGAAAAAGCTGGCACAAATAGAGTTCCCTTTCTATCTAATACTTCATATACGAAATCCATGAATTCTTCTTCCGTTTCATTTCGTGGTTTTTGTTCAGTCTGTGAATAAGTGCTTTCCATTATTAACAAATCAATTTCATCGAAATCAAAATCTGCTTCACGTAACATGCGTGAACCTCTTGGATTGATATCGCCTGTATAATAGAGTCTTTTATTTTCAGACTCTACAATAACTGCGCCACCACCAACTACATGCCCTGATTCACGTAGCTCAAAGGAAGCATTACCTCTCTTGATTTTCTCTCTAAATCCTATTTCTTTGGAATGTTTCATCATGTTAATCACCTCTGGCATTTCAAAAGGGAAAAAATTCTTTTGTATCCTGAGCATGTCTTCGATCAAAAGTCTTGATAATTCCAGCGTTGGCGGAGTCGCATATACATCATTTTTTCCGTTTACAAAAAGCGATGGTACGTAACCAGAATGATCAAGATGTGCATGAGTGACTACTACAGCATCTATGTCTCTAGGTTTTACATGCATTGGGTATTGCGGTTCTTTTCCCAAAAGAATTCCATAATCCAAAAGGAAATTTGCACCATCACAATTAACTTGAAATGCTGATCGGCCGACCTCTTGGGCCGCACCAAGAACTTTTACCTGCAAGAATTCAAAATCTCTTCAAAGTCCCTTTAAACGTTTAGTGTTTTTAACATCGTCCTATTATTTAGATAATTTACAAAAGACTTAATTAGATCAAATAAAGATGATCTGTCCATGGGTAGAACCTTCGATCAATGGTGGAATACAATCCCTAAAGACCTTCGAGACAAAGTTCGAAAGGGTGATGAGGGAAACAAGCCATTACTAAATCAGATAAATTGGGTTTGGGTACACAACATGATGAATCAAAAAGGCGATCTAAATCCATCGTCTGCAGAATTACTTGACTGGATAACTAGCGGTCAAATTGACGCAATACGCCAGATGAAGAAGTAATCATACATAACATTATTCTCTGTTTTTTATTTTATTTTGCTTATTGAAAAAATTCTATAACTCTGTTATGGATTTTACAGATGGTTTAAATAGCAAACTGTGACATCTTCAAAAAGAGAAGAAATATGCCAATAGCAATACTTCCAGACATTGATGAACAAAGATGTATAGGCTGCGCTCTATGCGTAGAAATCTGTACCTCTCTTGGTCCAGATGTACTCCGTGTAAAACCTGTTGAGGGTTGGAAGAGAGGAAAAGCATTTGTCTTTTATCCAGAAAGATGCATCTCCGATGGAGCATGCATAGGAGTTTGTCCAACAAAGTCCATATTTTGGATGAGACCAATGACTTACACAGCTGGTCAACCAGTTCCTCTTCACAAGAACGGAGTCTTTGTAAAAGGCTGGGCAGAAGACGCCGCAATAGCCAAATAAGCGGAAACAGCTCGCACTCCTTTTTCTTATTTTTATTATCTGCTAATTGATATTACTTTGATTTTTCTAGGTAACAATTTTGTATGATATTTCAAAAATTCATCACTTGCTGCATATACGATTTTGAAATTATTATTAACAAAAAAAGTCCTCCATGTTTTTGTAAATTCTGGAAACTCATTTTGATTATATCGAATTCTTGGCATAACATAGTGTGATGCAGGATACATATCAGAAATTTCAAGCGGAATTATTCCTAGAAAAGGATTAAACTGACAAAACTGAACGCGATCATATTTTTTTACAAATCGCTTTTTTATATCATTATATTCCTTTGAGAGATAAAAGGGTCTGACTGTGCCATCTGGAATAATAACAAGGATGTCTTTTTTGCACTTGAACTTGCGAACCAGTTGATGAAATAATGCGACTTCTGGTCTGAACTGATCCTCTTTTGAAAATAGGAATATGGCCTTTTCCTTAAATCTTGGTGTTCTATCTGCAAAAAATCTTGGATTTTCCGTAAATACATTGATGGATTCAAAGAGCTTGGGGTGTGAACGTGCCTTTTTGTGAACATATTCCCACAGTCTTCCCTCATGAATGGCTTCCTTTACTCTGTTAACCTCAGCTTTTATTGCAAACAAGTTGTGCAATGCGACCTTGTTTGTTCTATCGTCAAACTCTAGCGCAAGCAACTCTTTTGGAGTGTATTTTGAACAAACCTCACAACTACACGAGAAATATGATATCTCCTCAAGCCTGGTTGTAACATCATCCATTATGTATCTGCCTTTTCTTGCATAAAGTATGTATGATGCAGAATCAAATGTGTCACATCCTAATGCAACGGCAAGGGGAATTGTCATGGGGTGACCTGCACCAAAAAGATGCAATGGAATGGAATCAGGCATCTGTTTTTTTGCAACAAGTATCATGTTTGCAAGTAACTTGTACTCATATGACTCCATGAATTCAACTGGGCTTCCAAGTGCAAGCATCTCAAATCCATACTCTACAAGAGTTTTTGCTGATCTTTTTACAAGATCAAAATGCTCTCCCCCCTGAATTGGACCAACCCATATCTGTCCATTTTTTTCACTCTGATCTAGAGTTTCTTTTGAAATTTTTAAAGTATGATCAACATAAGACCTGGCTTTTTTTTTGGAGAGGCCGTAACCAGTAGGTCGATCAAGTGGGATTGCAATATCAGTTCGGATATTTTTTTCAAAAGTTGCCATGTCACTTGGTTCTACATCTACTCTGCCGTATTCTAAGACTTGATAGCCGCCGGAATCTGTCATTACAGAGCCGTCATAATTTATGATATCGTGAATTCCGCGTTTTACTGCTTCTTCTTTGTAATTGTTTAAAGTGATGTAGGCATTTGTTATTACCAGATCAAAACCCATCTCACGCAATTTTTGTGGAGAAATAGATTGCCTAACTGGATGAACTACAGGAACATAAGCGGGNNGGCGTTATTTGAATTTAGTAGGGGAAAAATCGTTTCAGGTCGTTTTTTTCAGAAATCAAGCCAAGCCAATCTACTTCATCTTCACTAAAAATACCTTTTATAAAAAGATCCTTTATCTTTTTTACAATTGTATTGACAGATTTGCCAGTTATATCAAATTGAAAAGTCTTATCTGGACCAAATTCATTAATTGAATCATAATAGGTCACTCCAAGAATCTCGCTACCAAGATTCTCAATTGCTTTTTGATGGGGATATCCTCTTTTTTTATAAACGGAAATGAGTTTGTATGGATCCCTTCTTAGGACGACTGCAATCTTTGCTTGTTTTCTTGAAACGACATACGGTGCCAAGTGTCCAACAACAAGCGAATTTTTTGTGATTAATTTTTCAAGTGTTTTTTTTAATTTTTTTACATCAACATCCAAAGTTCCTTCACTCTCTTCAAAAATCCCTTCTTGTATTGCTACTTTGTTTATGTCAATTAGTTCCAAGTCTAATTTCTTTGCAAGCAACTCTGCTACAGTGTGTTTTCCCACTCCTGGATTACCGGTTAATATTATTGACAATACGTATAGTCAAAACAAAACAAATTAAATGATTTCTGCAATACTAAATAAGAGCATAAATTTAGATAGTTGCCATGCAAATTGGNNCAGATAGGAAATTATCCTTTTACTACAATAGAACCAAACGTAGGAATTGCACACGTAAAGGCGCCATGTGCATGCAAACACTTTGGAATAGATCATAAACATCCTTTATGCTTTAATGGAACCAGACTCATACCAGTAAAATTAATTGATGTAGCAGGGCTTGTTCCAGGAGCTCATGAAGGTAAAGGCCTTGGTAACAAGTTTTTGGATGATGCAAGACAATCTGAAGTGTTGATACATGTTGTTGATGCATCAGGATCAACTGACATTCAAGGACATCCAGTTCCTGTTGGAACACATGATCCACTAGAAGATGTCAAGTTTGTTGAAGAAGAGTTTGATTTATGGATGAAAGCAATCTTGCAACGTGAATGGCACAAATTATCAAGAGAGATGGAAAGTAAAGGTGCAAAAATTGTTCAAGGAATTGCACAAAGATTCAGTGGACTAGGAATAAAAGAATATGATGTTGAAATAATAATACAACACTTGAATCTCCAAACAAAAAAACCTACAGAGTGGAGTGATTCTGATCTATCTGTTTTCATAAAAGAATTGCGAAAAAAAACAAAACCAATAATCATAGCAGCAAACAAGGCGGATCTTTGTCATGATTTGAGTATAATTGAGAAGCTAAAAAAGGAGAGAGCTACTATACCGTGCAGTGCCGAGACAGAACTTCTTCTAAAAAAAGCAGCAAAGAATGGCTTGATTGAGTATTTTCCAGGCGAAAAAATTTTTAAAATTAAAGAAGGAATTAATCTTAANNCCTGATCGTAGTATATCCTGTTGAAGACGAGACAAAACTATCTAACAAAGATGGTCAGGTCCTTCCTGATGCAAGACTATTGCCTATCAACTCTACTGCAAAGGATCTAGCTACAACTATACACGCAGATCTAGCAAAGGGGTTTTTGCATGCAGTAGATGCAAAGACAAAGCAGAGAATAGGTGCCCAGCATCAACTAAAAAATGGGGATGTTATAAAAATAGTATCCACACTAAGTAGGGGATAAAATGATAGCACTNNATTCACCCAAGAGAAGCATCAAGACACCATGCCGAAAATTCTCCTCTGGTTCTCTCAGAGTGTTTACAAAAAGCAGGAGTAAAAATTACTGATCTTGATATTATTTCATATGCTGCAGGTCCTGGTCTTGGTCCATGCTTGAGAATAGGAGCTGTCGTTGCAAGATCTCTTGCATCATACTATAACATTCCAATCTATCCAGTAAATCACGCCATAGGTCACATTGAACTTGGAAAGATGCTAACTGGAGCAAAAGATCCACTCGTACTGCTAGTTTCTGGTGGTCACACAATGATCTTGGCATTTCTATCAAAAAAATGGAGAGTCTTTGGAGAAACTCTGGACATGACACTTGGTCAGTTACTAGATCAGATTGGTAGACATGCTGGTTTTGCATCACCATGTGGTGGAAAAATTGAGGAACTAGCATCAAAGTCAAATAACTATATCTCACTTCCATATGTTGTAAAAGGAAATGATGTATCATTTTCTGGGTTACTTTCTGCAACAAAACGTGTGATTCCAAAGAA
This sequence comes from Nitrosopumilaceae archaeon, assembly GCA_013330055.1. Classification (GTDB taxonomy): domain Archaea; phylum Thermoproteota; class Nitrososphaeria; order Nitrososphaerales; family Nitrosopumilaceae; genus UBA8516; species UBA8516 sp8516u. Next base: position 3,388 of record DUJB01000008.1, on the reverse strand, counting down.
TCTCCAAGATGCTTGCTTTTCATTACAAGAGACTGCATTTGCAATGATTGGCGAAGCTACAGAAAGAGCTCTATCATTTACTAGAAAAAAAGAACTTCTTATAGTAGGCGGAGTTGCTGCAAACAAAAGACTATCAGAAATTCTACAAAGTGTATGTAAAAGACAAGATAGCAAGTTTTTTGTCTCACCTAAAGAATATGCAGGTGACTGTGGCTCACAAATTGCTTGGACAGGACTGCTTGAATCTTCTCACAAACCTGGGGTCAATTTGGAAGATACATTTGTGAGACAATCATGGCGCCTTGATACAGTTGTAGTTTCCTACTGATTCTTTTTTGATATCGTTTCTTGTATTGTTTTTAGCCACTTGTTAGTGTTATACACTCCAAACCTGTAGGTTTTTTCTCCCTCTGAAGTTTTGACTTTGATCCAGACTTTTTTTACTAACCAACCTTCCTTTCCAACTTCTACAATTTGGTTTAATGGTACGTCAATGACTGTCTCTCCAAACTTTTTTGTAAAATCTGCTATTCTTCCCTTTGTTTTATCAAAGGCAATTCTCATGTTTGTTAGTGTAAGAATTCCACTACCTGCAGAATCTTCAGAACAATCTTCTTGAATTATCTTTTCTTCAGAGTTATTCATAATAAGTTTTAATCTCTACCTTCAAGTTATAACTCTAATGAAATTAATAAAAAAAGGCGCGGAAGCTGACATTTATCTTACTTTGTGGAATGAAAAAAAATCCATATTAAAAATAAGAGAAAAAAAAGATTATCGGAATCCAATACTTGATCGAAGAATAAGAGAACAGAGAACGATGCGTGAATCAAGCATCATGGCAGAGGTAAAATCATTTGGAGTTTGTTCACCCCTTGTTTACTATGTAGACACAAAAATGTGTAGGATATTCATGCAACATATGAATGGAAAATTGGTGCGTGATCTTTCAAACCAAAAAATGATCAAAGCATGCCAAGAGATTGGTAAAATCGTAGGAAAGTTACACAAAAATGGTATCATGCACGGAGATCTTACTACATCCAACTTTCTTTCCTTAAATGATAAAGTGTTTGTAATTGNNTTCAAAGAGATACTAAATAGTGCACATGCAAAAATAATGGAAAAAGCCTGGGCAGAGTTTTTAAAAGCCTACAAAAAAGTAGTAGGTCGTCCAAGGTATAATCGCGTCTTGTCTCAAGTAGCAGTTATAGAAAGCAGGGGTAGATACGCAAATGTTGTCTAGTATATTATTTGCATCATCAAACAAAAACAAGTTTGAAGAAGCCAGGAGAATCTTGGCAAAATTTGGAATATCGCTAAAGTTTTTCAAATCTAGTTTACAGGAAATACAAGCAGATACACTGGAAGAGGTTGCTTTTCACAAAGCATTGGATGCATTTTCAAGATGTTCCAAACCAGTTATGATAGAAGATGATGGTCTTTTCATAAAATCACTAAATGGTTTTCCTGGACCATATTCGTCATTTGCATTAAAAACAATTGGAAATGAAGGAATCCTCAAACTAGTAAAATCAAAACGCAGTGCAACATTTCAATCAGTAATAGCATACTGTGAAAAAAAAGACGATGTACGTTTATTCAAAGCTGAAGTGATTGGAAAAATCTCACAAAAACAAACTGGTAAAAAATGGGGATATGATCCAATCTTCATTCCCGAAAATCAAACAAAGACTTACGCTCAGCTAGAAAAAAATCTCGTCTCCCATAGATANNATTGGTATTTGCATATGCAGGAATTAAATGATCGGTGAATTGTGTCGTGTCCTTTCATACGAGGTTTACAATTTTTGACTCTGCAAACCTGTCTTCAAACGCATGATTGAATTGTAAAATTCCATTGCTTTTGCTGTAAATTCGTCTATTTTTGTACTCCGTTTATTGCTTTAAGAACTGTATATTTAGTAAGTATGAGATTGATTTTATACTTCAATAACGTTCATTAATTGAAATCTAGTGGGGTATCATTGAATTTGTCACAAAAAGGTATCGAGTTTCCACGGATCGAATCTTTATCTGTAATTATCCCAACATACAACGAATCTCAAAACATTCTTGATATGTTAAGAGCAATAAGCAATAATTTGCCCTCTAGTGTTGAATCTGAAATAGTTGTGGTTGATGACAATTCCCCGGATGGTACTGCACATATTGCTGAGGAATATGCAAAGAATTCTAACAAAACAAGATTATCTGTTAAAGTTATACACAGACCAAGTAAACAAGGCCTGAGCTCTGCAATTCTTGCGGGGATAGAATCGGCAAAGGGAGAAACAATTATCGTTATGGATAGTGACTTTTCACATCCGCCTGAAACCATACAAAAGATGTTAGATGAACTGCAGAATCCTCAATGTGACATTGTAGTTGCCTCAAGATATGTCAAAGGAGGTTCTGTAATTGGATGGCCCTTCAAACGGAGATTGATTAGCAAAAGTGCAACTAAAATTGCGCAACACGGTCTTGGAATTAAAATAAAGGATCCAATGTCTGGTTTTTTTGCATTCAAACGTTACATAATAAAAAGCATAAAATTTGATGCTATTGGATATAAAATGCTTCTAGAATTACTTGTAAAAACAAAGGGTACAATAGTAAAAGAAATTCCTTATTCTTTTACCAACCGTAAATTGGGTTCAAGTAAGCTTGATCTCTCAGTGGGTTTAGACTATGTAAGATCCTTTTGGAAACTNNCTGCTTTTTAGTGGCGTACTATCAAACCTATGGTATTTACACGCTACCATGATTGGAATCATTTTCTCAATAACATCAAATTTCATCCTAAACAAAATATGGACCTTTGAAAACAGAAACTTTGATCTTAGAAAAACTGTAACGCAGTATGGTCTATTTTTAGGATTTAGTGGGGTGGGCGCAATATTGCAACTTGGTCTGGTTTATTATCTTGTAGACTCCCGACACCTAGAATATGGCGTATCACTAATTTTAGCTGTTGCGATAGCTTCTATTGGAAACTTTCTCTTGAACAAGAAATGGACCTTTAAAGAAAAAGTCTGGAGTTAGATTCTACAATATGATACGATCTTTATTTCTTAAGGAAAGCAAAGACATATGCTTAATTAGAAAAAGATCTCATCTCTCACAAATATCTTGCATTGAAAAAATTTGCT
>DUJB01000008.1:0-132 GCA_013330055.1 Nitrosopumilaceae archaeon | reverse complement strand
GCATTCCATCTTTCCCAGGAATCCTTGTATCTTGGTTTGTTAACTAACTGGAAGATTTTTTCATTTGGAGCATTGGTAGAAAGATATAGCTGTGTAGGAAGTGCGTCTTCATCTTGCAATCTTTGTAACATG
>DUJB01000012.1 GCA_013330055.1 Nitrosopumilaceae archaeon | reverse complement strand
CAACAGGAATTGTTTCATCATTGCTTTTGAAAAAATATGGTAAAACAACACACAAAACAGAGTTCTCTTTCGTGTCTATAAAGAAAATTTTGAAATTTCCTACAATTGTATTGATACTAATTTTTTGTAGCTCGGCATTTGGAACATTTCTTACTATCTTACCTGCTTACATGAATGACAGATCAATTTCAGAATCAAATATAGAATTATTATTCTTCATTTTTGGAATTTCAAGACTGACATCACTTGGTTTTTCTGGTTGGTTGGCAAAACGTACTTTTTACAGTCTCATTGCAACAATATCTTCTATTGCCATAGGAATGATAATTGTAGCGTACTCTTTTTCCTTTGAAATGTTTGTTATTGCAGTATTGATCATGGGTTTTGGTTTTACGGTATATTTCCCATTGACATTTGAAATAATAATGAAGAGAGTACAAAAGGAACACTCTGGTGGATTGATAGGGGCTTACGAAACAACATTTGGAGTCGGGTGGGCAGCAGGCCCCCTTGTTGCTGGAATTGTAGCCAATTTCTTTGGGAATGCTACGCCTTATCTCATGTTTTTTGTTATCGGCATTATAGTAACATCGATAATTGTTATGAAGAAAAAAGAGCTAGAACCAGCATGGAATCCCAAACTTTAATTTTGGAATAGAGTAGAATTTCATCATGTATGATTTCTCACTTAACATCCTGGGAAGTGAATGGTTCATCATAGCTTTTGTTGCAATAGTGTTATTTTTTGGCTCAAAGCGCTTGCCAGAACTGTCCAAAAAGCTTGGTAAGGCAGTTGGGGAGTACAACAAGGCAAAGACGATGGTTCAAAATGAGTTCCAAAATGTCACTTCAAGTTACAACATTAACGTGCAAGGTCCAGTTGAAATAGAAAGACAAAAGCTTGAAATGATCGCAAAATCACTTGGTGTTGATTTTTTAAACAAGAGCGACGACGAATTGAGAAATATCATTGCATCAAAGATGAGAAAAACAGACAGCGATCATAAGAATACAGATAATTCTGGCCCTCCTCAACAAATTTAAATAGAATATCAAGATCCAATTGATCGATACGATTTGATAAAAATAGATCCATGGAAGAATGCACTAAAACAGCTTGATGATGCTGCAAAAATTCTAAAGCTTGATCCAGGAGTGCGTGATATGCTTGGTACGCCAAAAAAAGTACTGACAGTTGGATTGCCAGTAAAAATGGACAACGGTAAGATCAAAGTATTCACCGGATATAGATCACAACATAATGATTTTCGTGGACCGCACAAAGGTGGGATCAGATATCACCCTGACGTGACAATTGAGGAAGTAAAGGCACTTTCAATGTGGATGACATGGAAGTGTGCAATTGTTGATGTTCCATTTGGTGGAGGAAAGGGTGGAATTATTTGCGATCCAAAAAGGATGTCTGCTGGGGAAAAAGAAAGAATGACAAGAAGATATGCATATGCAATTTCTGAAATTATTGGACCGGGAAAAGACATTCCAGCTCCTGATGTCTATACCACTGGAAAGGAGATGGCACAGATTATGGATGTTTACAGCGTAATGCATGGACAAGGAGAACCAGCNNTTTTCAGGTGAATATCTAGAAAAGATGGGGGCCAAAGTTATTGCAGTAAGTGATTCTAAAGGTTCAATAACAAATCCGAAAGGGCTTGATTCCAAGAAAGTTCTTGAATACAAGAATAAACATGGAAGTGTTGTTGGTTATCCAGGAAGTAAGAAGATTTCAACTGAACAGCTTCTTACAACACCATGTGACGTACTAGTTCCAGCTGCACTTGAAAACCAAATTACTCCAGATATAGCAAAAAAAATAAAATGCAAAATTATTGCTGAGGCTGCAAACGGACCAACAACTCCTGAAGCAGATGAAATATTGTTCAAAAAAGGAATCATGGTTATTCCAGATATTTTGGCAAACTCTGGTGGTGTCTGTATATCTTATCTTGAATGGGTGCAAAACCTGCAAAGATACTATTGGACATTTAATGAAGTTGCAAAAAAGATGGAAGAACACATTGTACGTGGGTTCAACGATACATACAACTTGGCTAAGAAGCACAAAGTTGACATGCGTAAAGGTAGCATGGTATTAGCAGTAGGTCGTGTATTGGATTCATTTAATGCAAGAGGCCTCTGGCCTTAGACTAGTTTTGCAAAACTAAATCTAAAAGAAAGTGTATAGTTTATCATGGCACAAGCTTATGTAATTATCCATTGCGAGACTGGAATGGAAGATTGGGTGATTAGAAATTTAAAGAAAATCGAAGGTGTAAGGGAAGTTTCTGGTGTACTCAGTCTTTATGATATTGTTGTAAAGGTAGAAGCAAAGGATCAATATATACTCGAAAAAATAATAACAAAACAGATACGAAAAGTAGGACATATTCACACAACAATGACTCTGATGGTTATAGAAGAACGGAAAAATAAAAACACGGATTAAATTATAAAAAATAAAAAATTATTCTGAACTTAGGAAGTGCTAAAAGAGGAACCGCAAGAACAGCTCTTGGTCACATTTGGATTGTTGATTTTAAATCCAGCACCCATTAGACTCTCGAGATAATCTACATTTGCACCTTTGAGGTAGTCTTGACTGTAGCTATCAACTAGGATTTTTACTCCGTTTTCCTCAATTAGTATGTCATCTTCTTCTTTTGTTTTTTCAAAACTCATACCATACGAAAGACCTGAACATCCGCCGCCCTGAACGTAAACTCTCAGGTATTCTGGCTTTTCAGTCTCTTCTTTCATAAAAACAGCAATCTTCTCTGCTGCTTTTGGCGTAATAGTCAATAGTTTTGTAGACTGTGTGTTGCTCATGATAATGCTTTTCCTCTTTCAAATTATAATAAGGTTTTCCTACGTGACATACTAGGAATTCAATCTAAAGAGGGACTATTTCTTTGACTTGTTCACAAAAGCAGTCATTCTTTCTTGTCTGTCTGGATGAGAAAAGCATAGACCCCAAGTGTACAATTCTAGAGCAAGACCTGTATCGATATCCGTGTTCCTACCTTTGTTTATTGCAATTTTAGACATTCTTACTGCCATTGCAGAATTTTGAGCAATCATCTTTGCCATGTTTGTAGCTTCTTCCATCAACTTTGGTAATTCAACAACTTGGTTTGCTAATCCAATTGATTTTGCTTCATCAGCTTTTACCATTCTACCTGTATAGATCAATTCTTTTGCTTTTGCAATTCCAACTATTCTTTGCAGTCTTTGGGTTCCTCCCCATCCAGGGCACACTCCAATTGTAACTTCAGGCTGTCCAATCCTTGCAGTATCTGCAGCAATTCTAATATCACAAGCTAGTGCAAGTTCACAACCTCCACCAAGTGCAAATCCGTTTATTGCTGCAATGGTTGGCTTGCTAACATTTTCTACAGTTGATGTCACAAGATGACCCGTTTTTGCATATGTTTCTGATTCTATAGGAGAGATTGTAGACATGTATTCAATGTCTGCTCCTGCAGAAAATGCCTTTTCACCTTCACCTGTAAGAATGATAACTTTAACTGAATCGTCCTTGTCCACATCGTTGAAAACTGAAATTAATTCTTTAGCTACATCTGTATTCATTGCATTAAGCTTGTCTGGTCTGTTAATTTTTACAACACAAATTCCGTCCGATTTTGATACGTTGACCAGAGTCATGTCAAAACTCCAATCTATGAAGAACTTAAACCTTGTCTGTTTGGATTGTGTTTTCCCCACTGGAGCAACGCAGTTGCAGCTGCAACCCATGTTCTAATGTCATCATATACTGGAACCTTGTGGTTCTCAATTAATGCAGACACTCTCTGTGTATATGGTCCACCGTTTCCTCCAACAAGAATTGGTTTTTTCTGTTGTCTTGAAAATTCTCCAAGATAATCTATGATTGTTTCTTCTAGAGGGTCGTCTTGAAAGACAAACCATGGCATAACGATGTCCACATTTGGATCATCCATGAATTTCTGAATTGCATATCTATAATCATCTGCATTTGCTCCGCCAGTTACATCTACGGGATTACCAGTGCCCAAAACATATGTTGGTGGATAATGTGCTTTCATCTCTGCCAGAGTTGACTCTGAAACTTTTGCAGCTTGTAGTCCTAGTCTTTCAAAGTGATCAATAGCACCAATCATAGGGCCAGCACCGTTGCTTACTAGACCTGCACTGTTTCCTTTTGCAGCTGGTTGCCATGAAAGTGCCTTTACCACTCCTGCAAGTTCTTGATAGCTGTCTACTGAAATAATTCCTGCTTGTTTGAATGCACCCATGATTATTGCATTTGATCCTCCAAGTGATCCTGTATGCGATGCAGCTTGTTTGGCGCCAGCTGCTGTCCTTCCGCTCTTCCATATTACAACTGGTTTGTGCTTTTCTGCCATGACTCGTTTTGCTGTTTCTACAAACTTTCGACCATCTCCAAACCCTTCGACATAAAGTGCAATTACTTTGGTCTGCGGATCGCTTGCTAGGTACCAAATCATATCTGCTTCATCAACATCAGATCTGTTCCCATAACTAACCATCTTTGAAAGCCCAAACGAGTCTGCTGTTTCAAGGAAACTGATTCCCATAGTGCCACTCTGTGACAGGAATGCGACATCACCTTGTTTTGCACGTATCATCCTTGCTTGTCCTTGAAATGCACAATCAAGTCTGTTTGCTGCATTAAACATGCCTATACAATTTGGACCGATTATTCTGATTTTGTTTGCTTCTGAAATACGTTTTATTTCTGCTTCCATGGCTGCTCTTTCTCCTCCAAGTTCCTTTCCTCCTCCTGAAACGATTACTACACTATGGATTCCTTTTTTTGCACACGCCTCAAGAACTGGTGCTGTGACTGAAAGATCAACACAAACAACAACTAGATCAACTGGTTCTTGGATTGCTTCCAACGACGGATAACATTTTATTCCTAAAATTTCATCGGCCTTTGGATTTATTGGAAATACTTTTCCTTTGTAGTCGTGTTTTGCAAGACTGTCCAAGACAGAGTTTCCAATCTTTCCTGGAGTTGCAGATGCTCCAACAAGAGCAACTGATTGTGGTGTGAAGAATTTCTCCATAGACTCTGAATTTGGTTGCGCTTTGGATATGGCATTTTCTTTCTTTTCTTTTCTCAAAATTATTTTTGCGTCAACAACATAGTAAGATTTTGGATAAACTACTATTGGATTAAAGTCGATGCTGTCAAAGTATGTAGCATTGTCTACACCAAGCTTGCTTATTTGNNAGTATCTTTGCTCCCTTTAGTTCTTCAAGCATTGATTTTGCATCTGAAATTGTAATTGGGAGCAGTCTAAATGCAACATCTTTGAAAATTTCAGTTAGTACACCGCCAAGTCCTACCATTATGACTGGACCAAACTGTGGATCATTTTGTAAACCAACAATTAATTCTACACCTTGAGGGACCATCTTCTCAAGCAAAATTCCTTTGAGTTGAACTCCTTTCTTCTTTGAAAGTCTCTTGTACATGTCATTAAATGCTTTCTTGACATCCTTCTCATTTTGTAACCCAACTTTGACTCCACCAACGTCAGTTTTATGAAGAATTTGCGGTGATACGACTTTCATGACAAGCGGATATCCTAATCTTTTTGCTGCTTTTGTTGCCTCTTTTGTAGAATTTACAAGTGCATACCCTGGAACTTTGACTCCATATTTTTTCAAAACAGATTTTGAGATCTCTTCTGTGATCACTTTATGATCTGTAACTATTGTTTCTTCAAAGATTTTGGTAACAGAACTCATAACCAGATCGGAAAGTCTAACAGTCATTATATTAAACTTTTGTCATAGACTAAACGCTGCCTTGAAATTATGATAAAAGATTTTCATATTGTTTTGTATTTCCCATATGGATTCAGGGATCTTTCTGACTATTTCATCCGAGTCTATACAGGCATGACTTAGATCACTTTTTGATTTCTCAAGCCACAGTCTAATGGTCTCTTCATCTACTTCAAGATGGAACTGGACTCCTACTGCACTTCCCATCTGTAATGCCTGATTTTGGTAATCTTTTGAATGAGCAAGTCTTAATGCATTTTGAGGGAGTTCAAATGTGTCTCCATGCCAATGAAAAACCGTCGCCGGACTTTTAATTCCTGAAAAAAGGGCTGACTTTGACTGATTGTCAAACTCAATATCATGATAAATTCCGATCTCTTTTTTATTTCCTTGATATACTCTGGCACCAAACGCCTTTGCAATAAGTTGGGAGCCTAAACATATTCCAAGAATTGGAATTTCTTTTTTCACATATTCTCGTATAAGATTCATTTCATTTTTAAGATATGTTAGATCATCATTTGCACTCTCTGGAGCTCCTAGAACTATCAAAGCAGAAAAATCTTGTTTTGGAATGTTTTCTTCCTTTACAAATACGATTTTTGTTCTAAATCCATCTTCTTCTAAAAGTCTACCAAGACTTGAAAGCCCCTCGGATTTTGAATTTTGTAATACCAGGATATCGGTCATCCTTGTATGTCACTAAAAACTGCTTAATATTTGAAATGTCAACTAATTCCATGAAAATAACCTCGTCTGAAATTGAAGGTATACAAAATTTTATAGCTTTACTAAACTCAAAAAAAGACAGTGTGGTTGTTGTAGAAGGAAAACGCGATTCAGCTGCCTTGAAAAAACTTGGTTTTTCTGGGAAGATATGCGAGTTTCATAGCTTTAAAGGGCTTGTCAAGTTTGCCGATTCTATGGATTCGTATAAACGAATAATACTCTTACTTGATTTGGATCCAAAAGGGAGATATCTTACAAGCAGAATAATCTCTCAACTCGAACACAGAATCAGAATAGATCTTTCCTTTAAAAGAAAGCTTTCTATGATAACGAAGGGAAAAATAAGACACATCGAAGATCTATCAATATATGAATTATCTCAATGAGATCGATTTGTTATTTAGTATAACCAATAAGCACTTATATCCACCTTTAGGGAAAAGAAATTGATCAAAAATTAAGAGGATTATGAATTGCCAAGTACAGGAATTGTCAAGTATCACGTTAAGCTCAGCTTTGACGTCGATGGATTGGTTGAAAAGGCCGACATAATAGGTGCCATTTTCGGTCAGACAGAAGGACTGTTAGGACCAGAGATGAACCTAAACGAACTCCAAAAGGTTTCGAAGGTTGGCAGGATAGAAGTTAACACTACTGCCACGTCTACTCAAACAAATGGTGATGCATTGTTGCCTATGAGCACAGACATAACTACTGCTGCTCTTATAGCAGCGGCAATCGAAAGCATCGATAAGGTTGGGCCTTTTGTAGCTCACTTTAAACTAGAAGCCATAGATGATGTCAGATCAGCAAAGAAAAAAGAGATTGTTGATAGGGCAAAAGCAATTGTCCAAAAATGGTCTACAAAAACAATCAGTGAAGGAGAAGAGATGTTAAAGGATGTATCAGAAGGTGGAACTGGTAAAATCGCAGCATTTGGGAGAGAAAAACTAGCATGTGGTTCTGGGGTTTTTGATTCTCCATGGATAATTTTGGTTGAAGGAAGAGCGGATGTCATAAACTTGCTACGAGCAGGTTTTGATAACGCACTTGCAATTGAAGGTGCAAGAATAGATGAATCTATAAAAGAACTCTGCAATTCCAAATCAAAGGTTATAGCATTCTTGGATGGAGATAGGGCCGGGGGCTTTATACTAAAAGAACTCAAAGCCATGGTTAACATCGATGTAGTTCATCGTGCACCAGAGGGAGTTGAGGTCGAAGAACTTACTCCACAACAGATTGCAGACATACTAAAGGAAACTGCAGAAGACATGAAAAGGGAAACTGCAAAGCCTATGCTCAAGGATCCCAACGATGAATCGATTGCAAATATAGCAAAAAAAGTCTATGAAAATCTAAATGAATCACTTGAAGCAGTAGCACTTGATGATGGTCTTAACGAACTATTCAAAGTACCAGTAAGTGAAGTTGTAGTAAAACTCTCTGCTGGATCTGGAATAAAATACCTGGTGCTAGATGGTATCATAACTCAACGGCTCATCGATGCTGCAAAAGAAGCAGGAATAGAGTGTGTTATAGGTCATAGAATAGCTAACCTAAAAAATACAGATGGTCTTGTTCTCAAAACATTTACAGACCTCGGTGTAGCCTAATTCTTTAATGTCAGATCTTAAAGTTCAGCATATTCTAACTCTTGCTGAACTGTTAGCAAAAGGTGCAAGACACAACTTTGTTTCTATTACTACATCATCACTTGGAAAAAACATTCACAGATCGCAACAAGCTGCATCAAAACATCTTCTAGAATTAGAACAAGATGGGTACATTGAGCGAATTAGAAACGGACAAAAATTCTCAGTTAGGATTACACAAAAGGGACATGCGGAAATGGTAAAGATATCAACTGTTCTAAAATCGAGCCTAGAATCTGCTCCATCTTACATTGAATTTATGGGAAACATTATTTCTGGAATGGGTGAGGGTGCATATTATATGTCAATGAAAGGATATACAAAACAATTCAAATCAAAACTTGGTTACATTCCATTCCCAGGCACGTTAAATGTCAAATTAAAAGACAAAAAATTTGTTGAAGCAAAACGTGAGCTTGACGTACATGAAGGAATAATGATTGATGGTTTTTCTGATGGAAAGCGAACCTATGGTTGGGTAAAATGTTATCAAGCAAAGATTAACAATTCAGTGGATGGTTTGCTCATAACTTTGGAAAGAACACACTATGATGATTCTATACTGGAATTGATCTCTCATACTAATATCAAAAAGGCAGCAAAACTCTCAGGTGGCTCGCAAATATCCATCAGAGTGCCAGTCTCGTCAAAATAAACATAACCTCAAACTAATTATTAACGGAAATGCTATGATTGGGTATGGTTCTAATATGGATTGGAATTGCATTAGGAGTCATAATTACAAGCGCACTAATTTACAAAATAATGAAATCTTCAAAAAACAATTACATTTCACTTATGTGTAAAAAATGCGGTTTTAAAACAAACGGCCTAAAATGTCCTATCTGTGAAAGCGAAAAAAGAATCTAAATTCGATAAATTGATTCGCCGTATTCGCTCTCTATCTTTGAACTTTTGATGTCAGGTATAGGAGACTGTAATCTTGCTATGCTTGCATTAACATTTATCTTCTTACACCCATCAGTGATGAATTTTTCTTGATGGATCTGATCATAACCTAATGCTATGATGTCTGGTTTTACAAGAGCTACCGTCTTGAAAATATCTCCTTCATATCCAATCACGACGTGATCCACCATCAAAAGAGAATTCACAAGGTCACGTCTAATCTCCATGTTATGAAGGGGTAATCTATGCTTCATCTTTTGTGCAGTCTGGTCAGTGGCTATTACAACTATTAGCACATTTCCTAATGCCTTGGCAGCTCTTAGAGTATGTATATGTCCAGGATGTATGATATCAAAGACTCCGCCAGCAAGAACTACCCTTATTGATGATCTACCGATGTCTGTCAGTGTTTTTTTGTCAGACTCAACAATACCATTTTTTACAAAAGCATCTATCTTAGTTTTTAGATGATCAGGGTTAACAGGAAGTTTCTTTCTAATTATTGAAATGGCATCCTCACCTGAAACCGAGGAAACATACAACGCTGATATTATCTCCTTATCTAAAGCATCCAACTATATCACTAAAACAAGACTTCTATTCTCTTTTCATCTATAAATTCTATGTCCAAGGATCTATTCCCTTTGAAAAACGCAAGGCATCAATTAATCCTTCAGCATATCCGATACTTAAAACTGCAAGCTCTTCTTTTCCCTGGTTCTGAAATTTTTCTGCGTCATCAAGATATAGTTCAGCATTTTCTAAAACTGATTGAAGGCTTTTATCATCTTTAAAACGATTTATCACTTCTTCTAATGCTTTTCTTGCTTTTGGAATATATTTTTGCAACATCTGTTCTGAAATTTTTTGAATCTTTGAAGAATTATCAAAAGGCGCATCAATACATTTTGCTAAAACTTTCAGTGCATCAGATTCTGTAAAGTGCATTCTGCCAGGAATTATAATAGTATGCGGCGGTTTTCCAAAATCCGTATTTACTAAACTTGAAATTTTTCCTGCTATTATCTTTTGATTTTTCGCACCGATTCTTGATGCAACTATGACAAAAGAAGAATAATCAATAACATTTCTTTTTTGTCCACTTTCTGCAACAAGTAAACTAGAAAGAGCATCCTTTGGATTTAAGAAAAATTTGGCATCACTGTTAAATTCTAAAATTATTATGGTATGATTTCCGGCCACTAGATTATCATAAAGTGTATAATAAACACTGGAAACGGATTGCTGGTCTTTCATCATGGTAACAATCTTTCCTACCTTGTAAAAATGAAAACCACATTCTCCAATAAGTGATGTAATTGCGGATGCGGCATGGATTGTTTTTGTTCGGATCTTTTCTAAGATTGCTCTTGTCCTCAATTCTATGTGTGTAGTAGCAATGTAGGGGTCTCCATACGAAAGTAGTACGACCTCTTTCTTTTTTGCTTCCCTAAGAATTGCTTTTCCATCCTCAACTAACCATCGTGGAGCCGTCTTAAACTCACCTTTTACTATCTTTTTGATCTTTACTAATTCTGATTTTGTAATTGGGCTAGTAAAATTCTCAAAATAGACAAGATCTGCCTTTTTGATGATCTTTATTGCGTCAGAACCAATTCCATCTGCACCAGCAATACCAAGACCGACAAACCACAGCATAATCGAGTTTGAGAAGTTGGTTATTTTGAGCTTACGCGCTATGTTTTGATTTTCCGTGTAATCTCTTCAAGTGATACAACATGTGTTTGAAGACCTCGATGCTTCTAAGAAACTCATCAATTGAAACCCGTTCGTCAATTGTGTGTGACGCATGTGGATCTCCTGGACCATATGTCACTACAGGAATGTTTAATGCATTTCCAATTATGTTCATATCGCCCGTTCCTGTTTTACGGATTAGCTGTGGTCTTGATTTTTCTACATCAATTACGCCCAACGTCAAAGCTCTAACAAGTGGTGAATCATGTGGAGCTTCAAATGGTTCTGTTTCATCTAATACAGAATAAAATGCACTGACCCCTTGTTTTTTTGAAACTTCTTGAACAGTTGTAGCTATTTTTTCTCCAACTGATGTACAATTCATGTCTACCGGAATTCTAACGTCCATCACTGCATCACATTCTACAGCTGTTACATTGTGGCTTGTTCCACCTTTTATCTCAGTTAGAGTCGCTGTAAGTAGCATTCCTTTTGGTTTGTTAGCTTGATTTCCTTCTAGTTCATTTTTTAGAGCGCTTATGAATACATACGCCTCATCAATTGCATTTTTTGCAAGCCATGGTGCACTCGCATGCGCACTGTTTCCTACATTTATTTTAAGATTAATAGCAATTCTTCCCTTGTAAGCGATCGTGATGTTTCGTATTCCACTTGGTTCTCCAAAAATTGCATAATCAATGTCAAGCTTTTGTTTTACAAGACTCTTGATACCAGTAGCGTTTCCTTCTTCATCTACCACAGCTGCAAAAACTACTGTCCCAGTATGGTTTTGCATTGTTGCAGCAGCAAGAAGCATGGACATAAGTGGAGCTTTTGCATCAGACGCACCTCGTCCATAAAGAAAACCATTATCATTTTTTACTTTGATTTTGCCAGGAACTGTATCCATGTGACCGCATAAAAGTATCTTGGGAGAACCAGAGCCTTTTGTTGCAATTAGGTTTCCTACTTCATCGATGTGTATGTTTTCAAACCCTAAATCATCGCATTTATCTGCCAAAAATTCTGCAAACGGTTTTTCAGAAAGAGAAGGAGTATAAAGTCTAAGTGCCTTCTCAAGCATCTTTACTGAAAACCTAGGTGTTATGGTTATCGAAGAGTCCAATTCTTATTTTCTCGATTTTAACGCGTAATCTATCATCAAGGCTGGAATATCTACACCAGTAACTCTAACGGTATTTTTGTATTCTGTTGTGTTGTTTACTTCATGCACAACCAGTCCTTTATCCTTACTTTCCATTAAATCTACCCCAACTATTTGTCCCTGTACTGCGTTTTTTGCTTTGATGCATATGTCTTCCATCTCTTTTGTAACCTTACATTCTTCTGCCTTGCCACCAAGTGCCATGTTTGTTTTCCATTGATCATCTCCGGAATATCTATAGATTGCAGCAACAACTTTGTCTCCTACCATTATAGCTCTAATATCGCGTGGTGGTCTTTGAACAAATTCTTCAAGATAATACACTTGGTAGATTGGATACATCCTTTCTCTACTTTCCATTATTCCTTCTGCCGAATCACGATCTTTGAGTAACGCAATCATTCTTCCCCAGCTCCCAACTGTTGGTTTTAGAACCATTGGATATCCTTTAGATTCTAGAGTTTCAAGTGCAGCTTCTTCAGAAAATGCTACTGCACTAAATGGGGTTGGAACTCCATATTTTTGTAAAAGCATATGAGTGAACAGTTTATTTCCTGCAAAGATGCTTGTGTTCAAAGAGTTTATCACATTAACTCCTTTTCCTTCAAGTGCTGCAGTAGAGTGTAAACTACGGTAATAACTAACACATCGTTGTATCACAGTTTCAAATTTTTCTTGGGACTTATCCAAACTGACAAACAAATTCTTACAATCAACCATCTCCACATTGATTCCCATCTTTTTTGCAGCGTCAAAGAGAGCTTTTTCTTCCCACCGGATGGTATCGTAAAGAATCGATAATCCGGAGCTCACTGGCCCCAGTCCTCACCAACAGTTTGTGCTGGTTTTAACTCAAAGCCTGAAGATCCTTTTGCTAGCTCAAAGCTTGCGCCACAATCTGGACATGTTATTATCTCTCCTTCGATTGCATCTTTTGGAGGAGTGATGGTTGCATCACATTCTGGGCATTTCATCTTACTTTCCTTACTTTACCTTAATTTGGGTGTCATTAATTATCTTTTTTTCAAGTCTGTCATCCAATGGAATTTCAAGCAAATCGCCCATTCGCAAGTTCTTTAGTCCTGTTGCTACTGCCTTTGCATGCTCATCATTTTGTTCCAGGCCCAAAATTGACATGAGATAGGCTGCACCATTTTTGCCTGCTAGTTCACCAAAGACTATCTTCCTTCTGTTTCCTACTATTCTAGGTTCGATTGGTTCGTACGCAGCTGGATTTCTAAGAATTGCCGCTAGGTGAGTCCCAGCCTTGTGCTTGTAGGCTGTTGCACCTACTATTGGCTTGGAATCGTATGGTTTGATGTCCGTATATTGTTCGATTAATCGTGAGAGATCCATTAACATGTCTAATCTGAAATTATTTGGAGATTTGTATAGGTAGGTAAGTGCAACTGCCGTCTCTGCTAATGCTGGAATGCCTGTTCTTTCACCAATGCCATCTATGGTTGTATGTATCTGATCTGCACCCGCATCGCATCCTGCAAAAGCATTTGCTAATGCAAGTCCGATATCATTATGACAGTGCACATCAAGTGGAGTCTTTATTTGTTCTCGTACGGCTTTTACAAGATTGTACATTCCCATTGGTCTCATAATTCCGACAGTATCTGGAATACTGATTCTGTCTACACCAACTTCTTCAATTGCTTTGCACATTTTAATCAAAAAGGCTGGATCTGCTCTGCTTGCATCTTCCATAGTAAATCTCATCTTCAAACCATGTGATTTTGCATACTCTACTGTTTCAACAGATCTGCGCAAAGCTTCTTCCCTCGAAATTCTTAATTTATCTTTTAGATGAATGTCTGACATACCAAGATATGTTGCCATCCAAACTGCATCACAATCAAGTGCAACATCTACATCTTCTTTTAACGCACGCACATGTGCAACAATATCTGCTTTCAATCCTTGTTTGATTATTGTTTTTGTGGCTTCTTTATGATCACTTGATACTACAGGCGAGATCTCTATTTGATCAACTCCAAAATAATCAAGCATCCATGCAATCTGGATTCGTTGCTTGTTTGAAAAAGTAACACCTGGGTGTTGCTCGCCTTCTCTTAGAGTGCTATCTAAGATGTGAATCTTCTTTGGTTTCATACCCATGTCATTATACTGATTTGCGTAGTAATTCGGATCATCCATTGCTGATTTAGTACAAAAAACTACTAGATATAAACATATTCGTACTAGAATCGTCTGATTTGACTTCTTTCATGTCGGATCTCGTCTTACATAGAAAAAAGCAACCGAATTTCGTTTTTATGTTACAGTGCGCAAAATGATGACAGTGTTTGTATCAAAGACTCCTGGGACCTTTCGTAGAGAATCAATACACACGTTAATATCTGTAATAGTTGGTGCTCGTATTATTACTGCAATGTCATATTGTCCAGTTATTTCATAAACAGTATGTACTCCTGGAAGTTTTGTTAGCTTTGCAGAAACTTTTGATGTATCAATTGAAGAGTCAACCGAGATCAAAATGATTGCGCTTGTTGCATTTGCATCGCCAGTTTCTATTGTGAATTTTTTTATTATTCCTCCATCAAGAAGATTTTTAACTCTCCTTCTTACTGCTGATTCCGAAAGACCTAACTTTTGCCCTATTTCTACAAAAGATTCTCTAGAGTCTTTCTTCAGTGTTTCAATTATAAATTCGTCCGTTTTGTCTCTAGACATTTCTACGCTTTTCCTCTCTGTCTAATACTGCATCAAGTACTTCTAAAGTTTTGTCTATATCTGATTCTGAAATCACAAGTGGAGGTAACAATCTGAGTATGTTTTTTCCCGAATACAAAAATAATATGCCATTTGTTATTCCATCAAACAAAATATCTTTAACTTCAAATTTCATCTCTACTCCAATCATTAGACCCTTGCCACGGATTTCTCGAATTATTCTATGCTTTTCTTTTAGTCTATCTAATCCTTCTCGGAATTTGTTGCCCATTTTTGTTGCATTTTCAACTAATCTGTCCTGAGTTAGAGCCTGTATTGTAGCTGTTCCTGCAGCACATGAAAGAGGATTACCACCAAAGGTTGAGGATTGTTCTCCTTTGCTTATGCATGCAAGTATGTCTGGCCTAACAAGTGTAGCACCCATAGGTACTCCACCTGCTATGCCTTTTGCAAGACACATGATGTCTGGAGTTGTGTTCCAGTGTTCTCCTGCCCACATCTTCCCAGTTCTGCCAAGCCCAGATTGTATCTCATCAAATATCAAAAGTATCCCTTTTTCATCACACAATTTTCTTACGTCTTGGAGAAAACCATCTGGTGCAACATGAATACCGCTTTCTCCCTGAATTGGTTCCAGTATAATAAATCCAGTATCAGCGTTCACAGTTGATCTTAACGTTTCAATATCTCCAAATGGAGAAAAAGAAACTTTTTCTACAAGTGGTCCAAAAGATTTGCGATATTTTGGACTAAATGTTAGTGAAAGAGAACCAAATGATTTCCCATGATAAGAACCATTCATTGCTACCATTCCAGTTTTTCCAGTAAATTTTCTTCCAAACTTTATTGCAGCTTCAACAGCTTCGGTTCCNNACTGTGATTATTTTTTCAAGCTGATCTTGCAGAGCTTTTACAACCCGTGGATTACGGTGACCAACAAGAGCAACTCCATATCCTCCCATGCAATCAATATACTCTTTCCCGTTGATGTCCCATACATGAGCTCCAAGACCTCGTTCTACAGTAACAGGAAATCTCTGGTATATGTTTCCCATAAATTCGTCTTCAGTCATTTTGAAATCACCGTACAATTGTCGTTTGCAATAGCTAATGATATTGGGTTTTCTCTCTGACCATTTGAAATAAGAGCTTGTTTTACGCCCATCTCTAATGCTTCAGTAGCTGCAAGAACTTTCTTTTCCATACCAAACCCAATTTTTGGAAGCATCTCTTTTGCCTCTACCAGACTCAGGTTCTTTACAAGCTTGTCATTCATCATTAATCCATCAACATTAGTCAAAAATAGAATCTTGTCTGACTGCATCTTTCCTGCTACATATGCTGCAGCTCTATCTCCATCTACATTGAGAAAGTCAAACTCCTCACTTATTGCTATTGGAGATATTACAGGAACATACCCCTGTTCTAAGATTGATTTTATCAGACCAGTGTTTACATTTGTTATCTTTCCTGTGTACCCACCATCTATTGCCATCTTTCGTCCCTTTTCATTTATTATTACGAGTCGCTTTTTCCGTTCTGCTTGAATTATCTGTCCATCTACACCTGACAGTCCTACTGCATTAATGCCATTTTTTTGTAACATACCGACAATCATCTTGTTTATCTTGCCGGACATTACCATTGTAAAAATTTCTACAGTTTCTTTGTCGGTATATCTACTTTTTATNNAGAATTATTTTTTCTTGTTGTGATACTTTTTTGAGGTCAGAAATTGTTGAGGGGTGAAGACCATCTACAACACTTCCTCCGATCTTGATTGTGATCATTTTTTTACACAGGTGTTAGAGGTGAATAGTGAAGACCTTCCATCTCATCAAAGCCTGCCATTACATTCATGTTCTGTATTGCAGAACCTGCTGCTCCTTTCATGAGATTGTCTGACGCTGACAATACGACCAATCTGTTGTTGTCTTCATCTATGTCAAATCCCACATCGCAGAAATTAGATCCCACTACAAACTTTGGATCTGGAAACTTGTAGAATCCTTTTTTATCTCTAATCAATCTGATGAATTTTTCATTTTGGTATTGTTCGCGATACATCTTCCAAAGATCCATCTCAGTTACTTGTTTTGTAAGAAATGTATGATTTGTACACAGAATTCCTCTTACAATATCCACTGCGTGCGGACTCATAGATACTTTGATCTTTTTTCCAGCAATTATGCTTAGCTCTTGCTCAATCTCTCCAGTGTGTCTATGCTTTGCTGGTTTGTATGGTCTAATTACGCCAGATCTCATTGCATGATGTGTTCCTGCAGCTGAACCAGCTCCTGCTCCAGATGAACCAATTTTAGAATCAACGATGATGTGCTCGGTATCAATTATGTCCTTTTTCACTAGTGGATAAAGCGCTAAAAGTGAGGTTACTGCCATGCATCCAGGACATGAAACAAGTTGCGCCTTTTTGATTTCTTCCCTGTGAAATTCTGGTACTCCAAAGATTGACTTTGATAATAGCTCTGGATGTGGATGTTGCCAACCATACCATTTGTCATAATCTGCAGGATTATGTAGTCGATAATCTGCACTAAGATCAATTACTTTCATTCCTCGATCGTATAGAGCCTTGACTATCTCAGTTGCTGTTCCGTGTGGAACTGCAGTAAAAACTAGATCACACTTGTCTGACATCTTGTCATAATCAAGCTCGGAAAATGTCAAGTCAATAAAGCCTTTCAGACTTGGTTGTATTCTTGAGATGTATTCTCCAACATGCTGTCTTGATGTAACCATTGAGATTTCGACTTTGGGATGACTTACAAGTAACCTTAGCATTTCTCCACCGACGTAACCAGATGCACCTATTACTCCTACTCTCATTAATACTCCTCTAGCGTACCATAGTATAATTTATCTTATAGCTGACTTGACTGCAAAATCAATTATCTCTTTGGGAATATTCTTTTTTGCTACTTTTGCCAAACCTTTGAACTCTACGGTGTTGTTCACTTCATGTACCACTAGTCCGCGTGTTTCATCTTCCATTAAATCAACACCAAGTATTCCTCCGCCTACTGCCCTTGACGCTTTAAGACAAATGTCTTCAAGCTCTTTTGTTATTTCACAAGGGACAGGTTCTGCTCCAAGTGCTATGTTTGTTTTAAAACTTCCAGTTGAAGTTCGATACATTGCAGCTACAATTTGATCTCCTACAGAAATTACTCGTATGTCACGTGGGGGCCGCTTTACCATCTCTTGTAAATAATAGATTCTGTCAAGTGGACCATCATTAAGTTCTCTTACTTCGATTATAGCGTCTGCCGTATCCCTGTCCTTTAAAGCCATTACTCCCCTTCCCCAGCTTCCAACCACTGGTTTGATAACCATCGGATATCCTATCTTCTCAAGGTTTTCAAGCGCTGTCTCCGATGAGAATGAGAAGTAGGTTTTAGGTGTGGGCACATTGTGTTTTTTTAACAAAATCGATGTAATCATTTTGTTTCCACAATTGTTGGCCACTGCAAATTTGTTTATGACTGGAATGTCTAGAAACTCTAGACATGCCGTAAAGTGAAGACCACGAAAATAGCTGACACATCTTTCAAGCACGACATCACCAAAATCAAAATCGTTTCTCTTGCTTTCGGTATTGATCTGCGTTATCTTTGCATCGATCATCTTTGTATCGTGACCAAGCTCGACTGCCTTTTCCTCGAGCATTTTCTCCTCTGACCTAACTCTGTCAAACACGATACGAAGTTTTGACATTTACTCCCCCCAATCTTCGCCGACTTTTTCAGCTTGCTTTAGTTGGAATGTAGAACCATTTTTTGATGCGATCTCAAAATCTGCTCCACAATCATGGCATGAAACTATTTCTCCGACGGTTGCATCATCTGGAACATTTAATTTTGCATCACATTCTGGACAATTCATTTTTTACTCTTTCACCTCTTTTTTAGCAATTTATTAGCTTCTGTGGATTGCATTCCCCACAACTCAACAAATCCTTTTGCGAGAGTTTGATCAAAGGTAGAACCAGCTCCATATGTTGCCAAGTCATGACTGTACAACGAATAATCTGATTTCCTTCCAACAACTCTTAGATTTCCTTTGAACATCTTCAGCTTTACAGTTCCGCTAACTCTCATTTGTGTGGCATTGATAAACATATCTAAATCTGATTTTAGTGGGTCTTGCCATAATCCTGAATATGCTAACCAAGCCCATTCTGCATCAACCATTGATTTGAATTTGAGTTCATGTTTTGTAAGAACCATCTTTTCAAGATCAGTATGTGCCTCAATTAGGCACGCTGCTGCAGGGGTTTCATAGACCTCGCGTGATTTTATGCCTACAACCCTGTCTTCTATGTGATCTACGATACCAATTCCACAAGATCCAGCCTTTTTGTTGACATATTCGATAAGTTCAATTGGTTTTAGATTTTTACCATCCACAGCAACAGGAATTCCATTTTTGAATTTTATTTCTAGATATTGTGGTTTGTCAGGTAAATTCTTGGTTTTCACCCAAATGAAGGCATCATCTGGAGGTTCATTGTATGCATTTTCTAATACTCCTCCTTCTATCGCTCGGCCCCATAGATTCTGATCTATGCTGAATTTTTTTGCCGCAGTATCAATCTGTATACCATGTTTTTTTGCAAATTTTAATTCTANNCCTGAACGCATAGTGACATCAAACCTTACTTGATCGTTTCCTTTGCCAGTGCAACCATGCGCAAGCGCCTTTGCATTATCTTTTTTAGCAATTTCCACTACTTTTTGTGCAATCAGTGGCCTTGCTAACGCTGTTGCAAGACAGTATTTTTTTTGATAAAGTGCATTTGCCTTGATTGCAGGAAAAATAAAATCATGAACAAATTCTTCCCGCGCATCTAAGTTGTAATGTTTTACAACGCCAAGCTTCTTAGCTTTTGCAGCAATCTTTTTTTGATCATCGCCTTGTCCAACGTCAACCGTAACAGTGACAACATCCAAGTTGTGTTCTTTTTGTAAATATTTCACAACTACAGAGGTGTCTAATCCGCCAGAGAAAGCTAAAACTGCCTTTCCTTTCATTTAGGTTTTTTGTGATTTAATTTTCGCATTTATCTTTTGTGTTCTTTGTGTTTTTCATTTTGTGATCTCAAAAATTAAAAATTTAACTCTCAAAAACACAAAGTAGCTTGAGCTAAAATTCGAACACTATTTAACCGCATTATTATAACAGCGTTATATGAAAATCATCGTTGGTGGTATGATAGTAGTAATAGCTGTAGCTGTTGCTGCGATCGCACTTTACACACAATCAACAAATCACGAGCAAGAAAACACGGTTAGAGTGGCATTCTTTCCAACTATTGGGCATTCAATTGCTATTGTAGGAATGGAAAGAGAAATATTTTCNNGCAATGTTTGCAAGTGAAATTGATCTTGCATATGTAGGACCAGGTCCTGCGATCAATGGATTTCTAAAGTCTGATGGAAAATCTCTAAAGATACTAGCTGGTGCCGCAAGTGGTGGTGTGAGTCTTGTTGTCAATCCTCATTCTAATATAAAATCAGTGAGTGATTTTTCTGGTAAAAGAATTGCAGCTCCACAAATAGGAAATACACAGGATGTGTCGCTAAGAAGCGTCGTTTATCAAAATAATCTCAAACCAGCTGAAAAAGGCGGAACTGTTTATGTTATTAATGTGGTTAACCCAGATATTTTTACACTTTTTTCAAAAGGTGAGCTTGATGCTGCATGGGTGCCAGAACCATGGGCAACAAGACTGGTGCAACAACTTGATGGCACAAGACTCTTTCAAGAAAAAGATCTATGGCCTGATCAAAAATTTTCATCTGCAGTTTTGATTGTAAGATCTGAATTTTTAGAAAAACATCCTAATATTGTGCAAAAATGGGTGGAAGGACATGTAGAAACATCTGACTGGATAAATGAACATGGTGATGAAACTGAAATTATTTACAATGATTTTCTAAAGAAAACCACTGGAAAAACACTTGGTCCAGAAATTCTTCATGAGGCATTCTCAAACCTGCAAATAACATCTGATCCTATAGAATCCTCTATCTACACGTTTGCTGAGAGAGCAAACACTCTAGGCTATCTTGGAAGGCAAGGCTATAACTTGGAAGGAATATTTTACACAGAACCACTCAATTCTATTAGAAAGGAGATTATCTCATAATATGACAAAACTCGAAGCAAGAAACATTGTAAAACGATTTGATCATAATGGTAATCCTGTTGTTGCGTTAGATGGAATCAATCTAAAGGTTGACGAAGGAGACTTTGTATGTATTGTTGGACCCTCCGGATGTGGCAAATCTACATTTTTGAATATTATAGCTGGTCTAGAAAAACCAGATTCAGGAGAGATTCTACTTAATGGTAAAGCAATAACTACACCAGGTCCTGATAGAACGATGGTCTTTCAGGAAGGCGCACTCTTTCCTTGGCTCAAAGTGGTTGATAATGTAGAGTTTGGACTAAAGATTGCAGGAATTCCAAAAAATGAACGCGTACAGATATCACGAAGATACCTAGACATGATGCAGCTAACCAAGTTTGCAAATTCATATACCTATCAACTCTCGACTGGAATGAAGCAAAGAGTTGCAATTGCACGAGCACTTGTCATGGATCCAGAAATCCTTTTGATGGATGAGCCATTTGCTTCTTTAGACGCACAAACCAGAGATCTCTTGCTGGTAGAATTGCAGCTGATCTGGGAAAGAACAAAGAAGACTATACTCTTTGTGACACACANNGAATTTGTAATAGACTATCGCAGGCCAAGACTAGCAGAAGACCAGAACCTAGTAAAGTATCAGCAAAATATTCTTGCTGAATTGAGAACTGAAGTAAAAGCCCAGATCAAAAGGGAGTTTGAGGAATGAAAGGAAAGATAACTGCAAAAAGAGTTGCATTCTATTTTGGAATAATCGCAGTTTGGCAAATTGTCTTTTCACTGAACATATGGTCTGAAAACATATTTCCATCACCTCTCCAGGTTGCTGAAGTTCTAGGATATGGTGCAGCTGATGGCAGTTTATTTCTTGGAATCGCAACTAGTATGTGGAGATTAATTGTTGGACTTTCAATTTCCATAGCTGGTGGCATAACACTAGGAGTATTTATGGCCAGAATCGAGTCTGTAAACCAAACTATTGGTTCTCTAGTTCTTGGATTGCAATCAATCCCATCAGTTGCATGGGTCCCAATGGCATTTTTATGGTTTGGACTAAGCAATGCTGGAATAATTTTTGTTACAGTAGCAAGTTCGATGTTCGCAGTAACTATTAACACTTATTCTGGAATGAAAAATATTCCACCCTCATACATTGCTGCGGCAAGAAACATGGGAGCAAGTGGAGTACAACTAATCACAAATGTCATGCTTCCTGCAGCATTTCCACATCTGATTTCTGGTTTCAAACAGGGATGGGCGTTTGCGTGGCGTGGCGTGATAGGTGCAGAAATAATTTTTTCATTTTTGGGATTAGGATTTTTACTAAATGTTGGACGAGAATTAGTTGATATCTCACAAGTAATTGCCATTATGCTTGTGATAATGATAATAGGAATTTTGATTGATGGTTTTGTTTTCAAAAAGATTGAAAGAAAAGTAATGTCAAGATGGGGTTTGGCCTGACCGAGATTTTTGTTATTTTTTACACTCCACAAGATTAGTGATGTCTCTTCTTTCTAACAAAAATTCCAGCAATTATGGCACCCGCAGGTATGATGCCAAGTAAATAATATGAGTTAAAGCTGCTCTCTGATTTGTTATCGCTCTCAAATCCAGAAATAGCTATTTGCTTGCTAGATTGTGGTTCTAAATCAAATACTATATGCCATGTGTTTTGTTCGTCTCTACTTTGCATTGATTCGATTTTTTTGCCTTCTTTATACACAACAAATTTTTGTGACTCTGATTCCATTGGGAATTCAATATTTGCAAAAGATTTCATTGGCCAAGGATTTCTTGCGAATAACATTAAGGCGTCTTTTTCATTATCATATTTTATATCAGTCAAGTATCCTTCTGTCTTGTATCTAAAATCAAATCTTTTATCATCTCTTATAACAAAAGTTGGTATTACCATATCATCACCAATAACAAAACAGCTGTAGTAATTTACCTGTGCTGCAAATGATGGATCTGGATAAATAGAAAATTCTTTTTTCTCTCCGGGCTCTAGTTTTTCTATAATTTCAACACTTTTTCCAACATCTATAAACTTGTTATCTTTTCCATGAATCAACGCATACACTTTGATTCCATGGACTGTGAAATTTCCGTTATTTGCTATAACACCTGAAGTGTGACCATCTTGATGTTTGATAAGATTATCATCGTAAACAACTTCGATGTTTGTGTAATCACTAGGACCTGAAACAAATGTAACTTGTGGTTTTTCAAGAATTGGATTTTCGCTTGATACCTGTGCAAACTTTAACTTGAATGGTATGTCTTTAGCTGGATTTGCAACTGGTAAAGTATAAGATTCTGAAATTATTTTATCATCATCTGTTATTTTGATTTCTATTGTAGGAATTATTGGATAATTTTCTGAATTCTTGACTGCTCCAATCACCGTGTAAACTCCATCGCCATCAATATACGAGCCAATTTGATTATCTGGAATCCATACATCTGCACTTGAAACTTGTGCAGTCATACCTAATGCGAGCAGGACGACAAGATTTACTATGATAACAGTACGTCTCAAAGACAACAAATCAGAATTGGTTGCTGAATTTTAATGTAGAGTCTGAATTTAAGTTAGAATTTATTTAATTACCCATTGCCTGTCTTGCAAGCTCTGCACCTTCAACCATTGCCTTGATCTTCTCAAATGCGACAGTTCTCGATCTTGTTCTAAGGCCACAGTCTGGGTTGACATAAACTTTGGCAGGATCGCCTAATGCTTTTGCAGAATAGAGTATCCTGTCTCGTACAAGCTTTGGTGCTTCTATCCTGTCAACATGAACATCGGTGACGCCAATTCCAATCTCCCCTTTATAGCCATATTCTTTGAACAGCTTAAGCACATGATATCCCTTTCTTTCTTTGTCATTTACTCCCAAATTCCATGAATCACGATTTGCAAATTCTAATGTGTATTGTTGAGCTTTTATCTCAGACATCTGCGGTGCTAATGCCTCGTAATCGTTTCCTGAAAAACACGCATGCACTACAACTTTTGCATTTATTCCCTTCACAGATTCATTTACTGATTGACGAAAGATATTCATCTCGGATGGATGTGATGTAGCAGCAGGTTCGTCAATCTGAATAATTTTTGCTCCAAGCTTAACCAAATCTTTTACAAGTGGTCTTACTACATTTCTTGCCAACGCAAGCACAAGTTCCTCTTTTGATTTGTAGTGTTCATCGTATGACCAGTCAGCTAAGGTGTAGGCGCCTGTCACTGGAACCTTGATATCATGTCTTGCATTTTCTCTTATGAATTTAAATTCTTCAGCATGGAAGTTTTGCTGATAAGAAATTTCTCCTGTGATTCTAGCTTTGTTATAGTATTTGTTGTCCCATGATCTGACCCGTCCTGCAAACTCGAATCCTTTGATATGTCTGACAGGCTCTTCATACATCTCAACGCGTCTTACCTCACCATCATAGATTATGTCGAGTCCTATGTCTTCTAGCGTTTTTATGTTCAGTAAAGCAGCATCGTTTCTGGCCCTTGACTTGTCCTCTTTTGAAATATCGGGGTTTTTTACTACATTCAAAAGCCATGATGGTTTTTTCAGACTTCCTATTTCTTGAGTTGGAAAATATTTATGCACTTCTTACTCCTCTCGCAATTTCTCCAAGCCTTAATATCTTTTTAACTGCAAAATCCTTTGGAAGATACTGAAGATCAAAGCTTGTTGTAACAAATGCTTCATCCGGCTTTGTCTTTGATATTATGCTGTTTAACTCTGTAATGCATTCTTGTTTGTCTTCAAGTTTTGTGTTGTAGGAATTTACAATTCCAACTGCAAGTGATTTTCCGGAAAAGCTGTGTTTTTTGATTGATGATATGGGTGTTAACATTGTGTCAAAGCCAAGGCCTGAAACAGGCATGTCCAAAAGCTTCTCGATTTTCTTTGATACATCTCCAAAATAAAAGTGCAGAATTGTTTTTGCCTTTAGGCCGCGTGTAATTATTTCCAGTGCATTCTTTACTATGCCAAAATCAACTTTTTCGTTGTATGCAACAGAAGGTGCTACAAGTTGAACTAATTCAAAACCAGACTTGACCAAGGTGTCTATCTCTTTTCTAAGCATCTTTGCTATTGCTAGGGTGAATTCCTCTCTTTTCGTGTATTTTGCACTGAGATGAACATCTGCAATTGTGTACGGATCTGCTAAGCAGACTGTTCTATTTTTTGGCAACAAAGAAATGGCTAGGCTGGATTTTACAATATTTCCAGCATCATCTAAAGGACCATCAAAAGAAAGTCTCCTGTAGAAGGTATTTGTCTCATAGATTCTGTTTAATGCAGCAAGCTTGACTGATTTTAATTTAGAAAATGGCCTGTAAATATCGTCCCAGTCTAAAAGTGGATCGCAAACATAACCTAACTTTGCCTTTTTTTGTATTGCAATGTATTCTTTTTTTTCTCTCAAATAAAATGACGAAAGATTTTTTGAATTTTTACGTGTAGCTTCTATGAGCTCTTCTGATCGTGGATAAATTCCAACAGTGTAAGACGAGATCAACTTAACTTCTTTAGGGTTTCAAAGGCCCCTTTAAAATCATTTGGAGAGCTTATGAGTACATCGCCTGCAATCTTCTGTGCCTTTTTTATGAAACCAACTACATCATTACTATAATTTGTCCAGTCAAGGTTTAGTATCTTTGCGGATCTTACATTTTTTTCTGACGGTAAAAGTATACAAGGAATTATCCTAAATCCTTGTGGTTTTAACTTGTCTACTATTCTTGTAATCTGATCAAGCGAACTGACAACTTGGGTTACAAAACCACGTGGTTGTGCTTCAATTTTTTTATGTATCTTTGCAAAATCAGGATTGCTAGGCAAAGAAAGAAAAAGATCGATTTTTTTCCCAAAACCTTGTTCGTTGAATTGTTTTACGACCTCACTTGGCACAAGTTTGGAATCTTTTGGTCCAGCGGGAGGCGGGTCGCCTTTTAAAATTAAAATGCTATTAAGCTTAAGCAATATTGCATCACAAATTGATTGAGTAAGTGAGGTGAGATTTCTGTCCCTTACACGTATACTTGCAGAAATCGCAATGACATCGTTGGAACTTCTAATCAACGCTCCTATTGTTATTGGTGAAATTCTTGGTATTCCAAGCACGGAATCTGTCACATGAATGCTGTGGCAAACATTGCGAATTGAAAAAGCCCTTTTTTTTAGCCTGTTCACTGATTCTTGTAGCTCATCATGGGATAGTATTGTATCCTGAATGACTTTTGGGGGGTTTATTTCATAGGTGATTGTCAATAGAAGATTTTCTAGATTACCTGATTATAACCTTTGAACGATAACAGTCAATAACAATCTCGCCAAAAGATATGTTGTGATGTATGGGGACGATCTTAGGAAAGCACTTTCGAGTAAAATTTTACCAGAAGCTAAACAAAATGGGCAGACAAAACTTGCTGCTGTACTGGTTGTGATTTATGGATCGGAGCCTACAATAATAATGACAGAACGACCAAAAACGATGAACTTGCATGCTGGCGAGATCTCGTTTCCAGGTGGAACGTGGAAACAAAACGACGGTGATCTTCTGACAACAGCTCTGCGAGAAACAAAAGAAGAGATTGGTCTTAACATATCGAGTCAACAAATCATAGGTCAGCTTCGACCTGTTACCACATTGAATTCGGGTTTTACTATAACGTCATTTGTTGCCATTGCCTCTGACATACCAAAACTTGCGCCAAACTCTGAAATTGAGGAGATTCTTCACATTCCAATGTTTCCTCTATTCAAAACAATTGGGGATGATAAAGATTCGTTACACAAATCGATACAAGAAATGCATACTTTCAGATATGAAGAAAAAATAATCTGGGGAGCATCAGCAAGAATTCTAAGGCAGATGATGCTTCTTTTATCAAAAATGAATTGATTTGTATAATTGTAAAATATTGGCCAAACCGTGTGCCAAACTTTGCTGCCTGAGATTCATTTAAAAAGAGCTTATCAAACCTTCCATTTTATGGCCGCTCACAAGTCTGCTCCAAGGAAAATAAGACTGATGAAAAAACTAAAGCAGAATTCATCTGTTCCAGCATGGGTGATAATCAAGACAAAAAGAACAGTACGAACAAATCCAAAGAAAAGACAGTGGCGAAGAACAGACGTGAGGGTTGGGTAATTTGTCACAGGAAACAGTTGAACGCGTTTATACAATAAACCTTGGAAAAGTTTTGCTCTCTCCAAATAACCAGAGAGCAAAGAGGGCAATTAACATGATACGAGAATTTGCAATTCATCACATGAAGTCTGAAGACATAAAGATCGAAGAAGACGTAAGTCATTTGGTTTGGGCAAGAGGAATAAGACACCCTCCAAGAAAGATTCGAGTCAAATTGACAAAAGATGATGATGGCAAAGTCTTGATTTCAAAATATCAAGAAGAAAAGCCAAAGAAAGAAGAAGCATTAGAGAAGAAACCAAAGCAACAAAAAACAGAAAAGGCTGAAGAAAAATCTGAACCAGTGCCCGAAAAAAAATTAGAAACAAAAGAAGAACCAAAAGCAAAACAAGAGAAACCAAAGAAAGAACAAAAATCTGAAAAAAAGTCAGAAGAAAAAACTAAGACAAAATCAAACGTGAAACGAAAGAAAAAGTAAATTTATTCTATTTGATTTAGCTCAAGATCTAATTTTATACTGCAATCAGGATCGTCCCAATCTAAAGTGTTTTGATTTGGAATAACTCCCAGGGGATCATATTTGTCAAATCGTGTTTCACCTTCTACTGATGTGAGCAAGATGACTTTGGAATTTTCAGCAGCAACAACAGAAAGACTCACTCGTGTACTATCGTCGTTAAAAATTCCACTGACTGTATTTACCATTGAATTCAATATCCCTACAGAAACTTTGTTTCCACCCATGACGTACAACATTGTACTTTTTACACTGTTTGGAGGTGCATCTTCATAGAGCATCTTTATAGAATCTCTAAGTGAGGTTTGGACATCTGACATATCTTTGCTTGTTGAAAGAATGTTGGTGTCTAGAGGAACAGATGAAGACTTTAGAGAAGAAATTACTTGAAGTAGTGCCGCATTTGCTATCTTATTACAAGAATCAGGTGTCAGATCAGGGTTGCTATCAAGAAGAGCATCATTGTCTACTATAATAGTGCAATCAGAATTTGTTTTTAACCTCTTTAGAGAAACACCAGAAAAGAAAATTCTGTCCTTTTCGAACTTGAAGGGCATTATGCCAAAAGAAAGCACATTTTTTCCAAGTTCTTTGCCTGCTTGAGAAATAACTGGGGCTAAAGCAGCACCTGATTTACCAGCAAGATTTGCAATTATGATTATTGTGGAATACTTGGCAAGTCGGTCTTTTAGACTATCAAAAACACCTAGAGATACGCCTCTGATGAGATATGAGGATGGATTAAGAACTGGAGCTGTATTTATCATGATTCTAGAACAGTCTGATTCTAGATCCTTTGCGTCATGGCTTATCAAAAGACATTCGGAATCAAGCTTTTCTTTGGCTTTAATGGCAAGTCTACATCCGGCTCCGCCAAGTCCAACTATTAATACTGGTTCTTGCATTTCAAAATCCATAACTCCTTTTGCTTCCCAAGTAAGTTAAAAAACTTTGTTGATTAGTTTTGATCCTACCTTGGATCTAAAAATTTTTAGCTTAAAGTTTTACCAAGCAACCCATGTTGGGTGGCTTTTATGATCTCGACTTGAATCTTTTCTCCTAATCTTCTCTCTTCATTTATAATCACGGGTTTATAGGCAAAGTTTCTGCCCTTAATTACTCCGTCTGAGATTTCATCAAACAACACTTTGCCTTTCCAACCCAACCACTCTTTGTTTCTCTCATAGGCTATCTTTTTTGCTAGCTCAAACACTATCTTACTTCGTCTTTTCACCTCAGAAACGTCAAGTTGTTTCATTTTGGCAGCCTTTGTGCCTGGTCTAGCACTATATCGTGAGAGGTTTATCACATCAGGTCTGGTCTCTTTTATCAGTTCTAGTGTTAGTTCAAAGTCATCCTCCCTCTCGGATGGGAATCCCACTATGATATCAGTTGAAATTGTAAACTTGCCAAATTTTTTTTGGAATTTCTCGGTGGTATCTTTAAAGACTTTAGCTGTATGACCACGTTTCATCTCTTTTAGGATTCGGTTACTACCACTTTGTATTGGAATGTGAAGGAATTTGAATACTTTATCATTTTCAAACGATTCCAGGAGCCTCTCTCGAATTCTTGGCATGTACATGGGATTCATCATGCCTACTCGAATCATAAAATCTCGATTTATCCCTCCTACTGAAGTAACTAGTTCTGGCAAATCTGTTCCTATGTCGAATCCATAGCATCCATTATCTGTGGATGAAAGCCAGATCTCTTTACACCCGTCATCTACATCATGTCTTATTTGTCTAACAATGTCGCCCATTCGGTAGCTTTGCAAATCGCCTTTGGCGAGCTTTGTTTGGCAAAAAGTACATTCACTTTTGCATCCGCTTGCAATCTCTATTATTCCAACAACTGGATTTATTCTAACTTTGGGTAATCCGACTTTGGATAGATCAGAATCTTCAAGCTCGATTCTTCTTTTTCCCTTTAATGTGAAATCTATGACATCAAGAGTTTTTCCAATTGAGTTTGGCCCGAGCATGCTTGCACGAGGATCAAACTTCTCTATGGTGGAACTTTCCGCTTTTGGAAGGCATCCTGCAACAACAAGTGGTTTCGAACTGAGTTTTTTTATTCTGTTTACCATTTTATTAGCAGTTGCATCTTTAACAGAACAAGTAACAATCAAATTCAAATCAGAGTCAGATGCGCTTTGAGAAAGAGTGTGGCCACCATTTACAATAAGACCAGAGATCATTTCAGAGTCTGCAAAACTTGCAGAACAACCATACGCTTCTACCCAGATCTTTGCCATTTTATCCCAATAATGAACTTACTTCTTTTTCACTCATCAATCCTTTAGAGATCACAAGTTGTCTGATTGTCTTACCACTCTTCAAAGACTCTTTGTATAATTCGGCAGATTTTTGATAACCAATCTTTGGAGAAAGTAATGTTACAATGACTGGGCTGTTTTCTATGTATTGGTGAAGCTTCTGCTTGTTTGCAGACAATCCGTCAATCAAGTTATGAGAAAATATCGGAACAAAATTCCTTAACATGTCTGTAGACTCTAAAATAGCTTTGAGCATAACTGGTAACATAACATTAAGCTCAAACTGTCCAGCTTGTGCAGCAAGTGCAACAACTATATCGTTACCTATTATGTTAAAACAAATCATGTTCATGCATTCTGCAAGCGATGGGTTCACCTTGCCTGGCATTATCGAAGAACCAGCATGAACAGCAGGTATGCCAATCTCGGATAACCCTGCAACAGGGCCTGACGCCATCAATCTAATATCGTTTGAAATCTTGCCAATCTCAACTGCTAAATTTCTAAGTGTAGAGGAAAGATTCGCAACTGCAAATTTGCTTTGTAGCGAATATTGCATGTCTAGTTGTGGTTTTAATGAGAGCTTTGAAATTGTTCCAAGTTCTGAAATTACTATAACTCTATAACCTTTTGGCGTGTTTGCTCCAGTACCTACTGCGGTTCCACCTAAAGCAACAAATTCTAATTCTTTTCTTGCAGCAGCTATTGCATCACGAGCTTTTGCAATTGATGTAGAATATGCAGCAAATTCTTTTCCAAGACTTACTGGAAGCGCATCCATGAGATGAGTTCTTCCAATTTTTTGAAAACCAGAAAACTCTCTCGCTTTTTTGTTTAATGATTTGATCAAATCATCAAGAACAGGAATAACCTGTTTTAAGCTAAATAAAATAGAAACATGCATTGCAGTTGGAAACGTGTCATTACTTGATTGTGACATATTGACATGATCATTTGGATGAACGACATCATATTTTCCCTTTTTTTGTCCTAAAATCTCAAGAGCAATGTTTGCAATAACTTCGTTTACATTCATGTTAAATGCAGTTCCAGCACCAGAGTTTATCGCTTCAATAACAAATTGGTCAAGATATTTTCCTGATAACACACTATCACATGCTTTTACAATTGCGTTTCCTCGTTTTTTATCAAGTGAAGCAGTTCTCATATTTGCAATTGCTGCTGATCTCTTGATCATGACAAATGCCATTATAAGATAAAGATGTGACCGTTGACCGGTTACATGGTACTGTTGAATTGCCCTAGCTGTAAAAGCACCATAGTAAGCATCTTCAGGAATTTTTACTTGGCCTATGGAATCTTGATCTACTCTAAACTTCACACGCAAGCTAGATTTCATTTTACTAATATTCATTGCTTTTTAAAAATTAAAAAAATGTTCAAAACTTTTGTAAAATCTGGCAGATCTCTAAAGTCATATACCATAGATTAATATACTAATAATAGATCGATCGGATCGATGAACAAACGGTATAGTATACTGTCTATTGCTGCAGTTGCAGTAATAGCAGCAACGTTGTTCGGAAGCACGTACTC
>DUJB01000062.1 GCA_013330055.1 Nitrosopumilaceae archaeon | reverse complement strand
GATATTCCCCAAGGGTGTTTGTCTTAGATTTCTTGAAATAATCAAAGACAAACACCCTTGGGGAATATCACGAGAAAGGATTTGGGGGTGCCCTCTGCCCTGCTGGAACTGTAAAAATTGTGGTGAACATGTATGGTTTTTTTCAAGAAAAGAAATAATCAATAACGCCTCAGATCTTCCAGATGGAGAAAACTTTGAACTACACAGACCCTGGATAGATAAAATCGTAATAAAATGTAAAAAATGCAATTCAAAGATGGAACGCGAACCATTTGTGTTGGATACATGGCACAATAGTGGTGCAGCGCCATATGCGTCACTTACTGATATAGAATATGAAGAAAACATTCCTGCAGTTTTCCTAACTGAAGGAATTGATCAAACGCGTGGTTGGGCATATACACTTCTTATGGAAAATGTAATATTTAACAACAAAGCGGCTTCACCTTTCAAATCATTTTTGTTCCAAGGTCACGTCCTTGACAAAAATGGCAACAAGATGAGTAAAAGTCAAGGAAATGTCTTAGATGCAATAGAACTTATGACAAAATATCCAGTAGATCTTATCAGATTCTATTTCATATGGAAATCAAGTCCCATAGAACCGCTTAACTTTAGCACAGACGAATTAATGTCAAGGCCATATCAAGTTCTTAGTACTCTATACCACTTGCATCTTTATTTGAAACAAAATAGTCAATATGACAAGTTTGAAAAATCATATTCATTAAACTGGGCAAAAAATAAAGACCTAATCAAATCTCCCGAAGTCTGGATTTTATCAAAACTTCAAAAACTCATTTCGTATGTTGCTGAATCCCAGAACAAATGTAGATTTCATGAAGCAGCAAAAGCATTAGATGATTTTATCATAAATTCTGTTAGCCAAGTCTACATTCCAATAACAAGACCAGAGATTTGGGCAGAGGATGAGTCACAAAGAGAAAGAAGATTTGCAATATACGCTACTTTGTCGGAAATTCTAAGGGTTTTTGATATTATGTTGCATCCCATTTGCCCCTTTACTACAGAGTATCTCCATGGAGCAATGTTTAGTCAAAAATCAATTCTGTTGGAAAGTTGGCCGGAGCCAGAAAAGATGTTGATTAATGACAGTTTAGAAGAATCATTTGATTTGATGAAAGAGGTAGTTTCTGTCTCAGCATCTGCAAGAATGAAAGGTAAACTAAAAAGAAGATGGCCATTAAATGAAGCAATTATCTGCGTTGAAAAATCGCAAAAACAAAAATTGGAACCACTTTCCAATCTCTTACTTTCACAGCTAAATGTTGAAAAATATAACATTATAGAACTTGAAAAAAATGACGGTCTTGAGTTTGTTGCACAATTATTGAGATTACATCTACCTATAATTCCTAAAGTAGAACTTGAACGCAAAAAGATCGGACCTAAGGCAAAGCAAGACTTGCCCAAGCTCTTGACAAAGTTTTCAGAAACAGATCCAAAAAAAATCGTAGATGATCTATTGCAGAATGGAAATCATGTTTTTGAACTAGATACAAACAAAATAACGCTTGATAAAGAAGATTTCATCGTAGATTTCGCAGAACAGTCAGAATATGCAGTGGCAAGACGTGATTCCTTGATTGTATTTGTATCTTCAGCAAGAAATCATGATATGATGGCCCGCGGCTTGATACGTGATGTTGCAAGGAGACTACAGGCTTTAAGAAAGGAACGTGGTTACACCCCTACTGACATTCTTGAAACTGCCTACATTTTAGACCTAGATGAGGAATCGATTCAGATGATCAATGAAAGACAAAATGAGCTTGCCTTCCTTGTAAGAGTTAAAAAGATAGTATTTGAAGACAAGGCAAAATCCTATAAAGACGACGATATAGACGGCCAGAAGATCCGGATTTCAGTAGAGTAGGGCTTTTTGCCATAATTGAAGAAGTGTGAGAAAGGTACTAGCAGTGTCAGTAAGTGAATAAAAATCTCATGACCACATGAAAAGGAAATAAATGAGTGTTAAGAATAATCTAGAATGGTAACAGAGAATAAATCTACCATTGCTTTTGTTCAATTACTCAAGGAAGATCTTGTAGTTTTACGTATTGTTCCAAACGATGGCATCATACCAGATTATGAAGCAGGCCAATTTGTTACTCTGGGTATTCCAGTAGTATCTGAAAATTACAAAGTTGTTCGTAGAGCATATTCGATTGCTTCACATCCTGAAAACAAAAAGTATTTTGAATTTGTTATTAGGTGGGTTAGAAGACCTCTACCTGGTCGTGTTACAACTGCGTTATTTTATGCAAGTGAAGGAGACCAGGTAACTTTGGGAAAGCCAACCGGAAACGCTTTAACAATTAATCAAACATTACATGATGGTAATCAAGACAATCGAAGAATTGTTTGCGTTGGAGGCGGTACAGGTATTGCGCCTTTTGTAAGTTTTGCACAACACCTTCGTGCGGTTGGCGATAAAAGAGAGGTCGTTGTGTTACACGGTGCTAGTTATGTAGATGAATTGAGTTACAAGGGACTTTTTACCAAATTAGAAGAAGAAAGTCTTGATCTAGGAAAAGACAAGTGGAACTTTAGATATAGAGCTTCTATAAGCCGACCAGAAGAATGGTTTAACAGATCATGGAAAGGTCAAACAGGCAGAGTTGAAAATTTCTTAAGATCGAAAGACGGAGGAATGTCATCTTTAGAAAAACTTGTTGGAGAAAAAATTACGAAAGAAAACACGATGTTTTACATTTGTGGATGGCAAGGAACAATCGATGGTGTTATGGACTTTTTATCCCCACAAGGTTTTGTAACTCTTCATGACCAACGTGAAGATGGGAGCTTTGAAGTGAAATACGAATCATACGGCTAATCATTAAAAATTTTTGGCAATAAATTAGGTCTAACCTTTTCTTAATATGAATTGCATCAAGGCCTCTTTGGAGTATTCGATTCCATGTTCGTCAATAGAATGTTTGCTGTATTCTACGATTACCTTTGCAATATCATCATCTTCGGCAACAAAATCACACTCAAAACCATAATCTCTGCAGATAAACTTAGCCATGATTAATATCAAAAAATTGCAATATATATCTGGTTTGATTAATTTAATAAACTGACAGGTCTAGTCTTCTACGATCAGTTTAGGTATTAGTGAAATTTCTAGTCATTGATTATCTTGCTCTGGTGTTTTTTTTGAATTACTCACAGGTACAGAAACAATGCTTTTTACAACAGCCCTCGTTAACTCATCAATAATTTTGATTTTTTCCTCATCGGTTTCTCCTAGCATTTGTAATGCTTTTTCTAATTCTTTTTTCCTTAATGTATCCACACTGGCAAACCCGTCCTTAACTAACGGTTCTGGTGTTAATTGCTTCATTGTTGTCTCGATAATTAGGACTTCTTTACTAATCATTTTTTCTACAGCAAGAATTTCCTCCTTTCTAGCTCTCAAACTTCTTTCTTCTCTCTCAATAATTTGGTCTCTAAACATTAGTTTTGTCGCAGGAAATGAAGAAACCTTTTCGTCGACCAATCTTGGATCTGATATATCTAAGATCATCGTCCCCTTGGTTTTATTTTCCATGACAATTTTTATTTTCTCAAAAGTAATTACGAAATAATCTGCAGTAGTTGCAACAAATATAATGTCAAATTTATCAAATCCCGTCAAAACATCTTCAAACTTCAGTGGTTTACCACCCAATGTTTTCGAAAAACCTGTGGATCGTTCTATGGTCTTGCTTGTAATTTCAAACGGATATTTTTTTTCATTAAGAGATTTAGCAACCATAGCTGCTGTCTCACCTGTTCCTATGATTAGAACACGTTTCTTTGCGTCAAGACCTGCATGCGCCTCCGCAATTTTAACAGCGATATCCCCAATTGATGTCACTCCTTTGCTAATACCAGTAGACTCTCTGATTCGTGTTGCAATTTGTATTGAACTGTCAAATAATTTATTCAAAATTCTGCCAGATGCATTAGATTGTTTGGCACTTGAAATTGCTGATTTTAATTGTTCAAGGATTCTTTCATTTCCTACAACCACAGATTCTAAACCGCATGCAAGTCTTAACAATTGATTGTAAACATCGGCATTCTCATAAACCTCGAGAATTTGGTCAAAGTGGTCAACATCATATTCATCAAGTCCTGTTAGCGATATCCACGTTTCTACGATTTTTCGTAAAA
This sequence comes from Nitrosopumilaceae archaeon, assembly GCA_013330055.1. Lineage (GTDB taxonomy): Archaea > Thermoproteota > Nitrososphaeria > Nitrososphaerales > Nitrosopumilaceae > UBA8516 > UBA8516 sp8516u. Next base: position 763 of record DUJB01000062.1, on the reverse strand, counting down.
CAAGTTCTCTTCCTTCTATCCTCCTTGCATCGGGAGCTTCATCGATTTCCAGATTATTCACAATGAATACTTCAACTCTACTAGTAGTCTGAAGGATGACACATTCTGAAACACCAGGAATTTTTCTAAAGGATTCACATGCAGATACGATATCTTGGAAAACAAATCTTTCTAATTTATGAAATGGGATATTTTTGAAGGTGACTTTGAAATTTATTATTTTATATTTATTTTCGCTCATTTAGATCAATCCTTTTATTCATGAATTTTAGCTCTTCCACCTTTTGCTGTGCGAAAAACATTCATGCCAAAGTAATAATTTTCATATAATGAATCTAAATATTTTAAATCTTGTTCAGTTCTGGCTATCTCATCTGGTATTGCATTGGGATTATTTTTTAGTTGACTAAGTTTTTTCCTGTTTTCTTCAAAAAGTTCATTTAAACCAGATTCATAGTTCGATGTTCCACCAAATTCAGGACTAAGAATGAATTCTGGCTTGTATTGTGGGGTTTGATCTGCAGGAATCTCTACTTTTCTTGAGAGCTCTTCTTGTTCATCTTCTGAAAGAACGGGTCTTGGTGGAACTAGTTCCTTTTTACTAAGGAAAAATTCTGGTTCTCCCATTTCTCGTCTAAATATACGCTCCTGATTATGTTTGTCAGTAAATGATGCACTTGCAGCTTTCACTGCTGCCACCACCTTTGCTGCTTCTTCATATTCTTTCTGTGCTGCTGCTTCCGCTGCGACCTTTGCATCTTCC
>DUJB01000051.1 GCA_013330055.1 Nitrosopumilaceae archaeon | reverse complement strand
TCCGATGAAGGAAAGGGAATTATTCGAGTTGATGGTCTTGTACGAAACAATTTGGGAGTGGCAGTGGGTGATAAGATTGAAGTTAGAAAAATAAAGGCAGTTGCTGCAGAAAAAATCATCGTCGCACCACTTGAGGCAATTCCTCCAATAGATGAAAGATATCTTACCGATTCTTTAGAAAACACCCCTTTGATAAAAGGTGATAACATTATGGTTCCATATTTTGGTGGCAAGCTAACTTTTCAGGTAATTGGAGTCACACCAGCAGCTGATGCCGTAATTGTGACCCAAAGGACACTNNAAAAGTTAGAGAAATGATTGAGCTTCCAATGAGACATCCAGAGATTTTTGAAAAGCTTGGCGTTGAAGCTCCAAAAGGCGTGTTGCTTTTTGGAGTGCCAGGAACAGGCAAGACACTTTTGGCAAAAGCGGTCGCAAATGAAAGCAACGCTCACTTTATCAGCATTTCAGGCCCTGAAATCATGAGCAAGTTCTATGGAGAAAGCGAAGCAAGAGTTCGAGAAATTTTCAAAGAAGCAAGAGAAAAGGCTCCTTCTATTGTTTTTATTGATGAAATTGATTCCATTGCACCAAAAAGAGAAGAAGTAACAGGAGAAGTTGAAAGAAGAGTTGTATCACAACTACTTTCACTCATGGATGGTTTGGAAGCAAGAGGAAAAGTAATTGTCATTGCAGCAACAAACAGACCAAACGCATTAGATCCTGCTCTTAGACGACCTGGAAGATTTGACCGAGAAATTGAGATTAGAGTGCCAGACAAAAAGGGAAGACTCGACATACTCTTGATACATACAAGAAACATGCCTCTGACTGAAGATGTAAACTTGGAAAAAATTGCGGCAGTAAGCCATGGATATGTAGGAGCTGATTTGGAATATCTGTGCAAAGAAGCTGCAATGAAATGTTTGAGAAGATTATTGCCAGAAATTAATTTAGCAGATGAAAAGATTCCAGTTGAAACTCTGGACAAACTTATTGTAAATGCTGGAGATTACCAGAATGCATTACGCGAAGTCACACCAGCTGGAATGCGTGAAGTCTTTATAGAAAGCCCAGATGTCTCTTGGGATCAAATAGGAGGATTGCAAAATGTCAAGCGTGAGCTACAAGAAGCAGTAGAGTGGCCAATGAAATATCCTGTCCTTTACGCTAATATGGGTCACAGAATGCCGCGAGGAATTTTACTTCATGGACCAAGTGGAACTGGAAAGACACTTTTGGCAAAAGCAGTAGCAACAGAAAGTGAAGCTAACTTTATCTCAGTAAAAGGACCCGAGCTGTTGTCAAAATGGGTTGGGGAGTCAGAACGTGGTATAAGAGAAGTTTTCAGAAGGGCAAGACAATCTTCACCATGTGTTATATTTTTTGATGAAATAGATTCCATTGCTCCAGTTAGAGGTCTTGGTGGAGAAACTGCAGCTACTGAAAAAGTTGTCAGCCAGCTTCTGACAGAGCTTGATGGTATAGAAAGCCTTCATGATGTAGTAGTACTTGCTGCAACAAATAGAGCAGACATGCTTGATACGGCTCTTCTAAGACCTGGAAGATTTGATAAAATAATACTTGTACCCATGCCAGACAAGGACGGCAGAAAGAAAATACTAGAGATAAGCACAAAGGAAATTCCTATTGATAAAGAACAAAAAAATGAATTAGGACCGAATCCAAATTATGTGGATTTAGAAAAGATTGCAGATGCTGCAGACGGCCTAAGTGGGGCAGATGTTGCAGCAATTGCAAACACTGCAGTATCTCTTGTCATACATGAGTTTCTTGGTAAATATAAAGATCAGAAGGAGGCAGAAAAAGAGGTAGATAATACCAAAGTAACAATGAGACATTTTGAAGAGGCTGTAAAAAAAGTCAGGATACAAAAAGAGCTCAAGGTTGGGGAAAAGTTAGCCGTACCATATTATAGGTAACTTTCAAAAAATCACTGATTAGGACCATTTAATAAGAGAGGACATCAGCTGCTGCGATGAATACAAAACAATCCTGTCTACAAGGATTAAGAAAGATTCTTGGATTAAGAAAAAAAGACAAGGACTCAACCGTATAAAAAACACAAAATAGTGATTTTTAAAATATTTTTTAGATGCTTAGATGTTTCTGTACAAAATTATTCTAGCTTGTCTCGACATTAACGGTGCCTGATGATCTGACAGGACAAGCAAGACGCTCATCCTCTTTACAGAAATTATTTTTCCAATGTAGGGGACGTAGATTTGATAGATCGTCTAAATCTCCATCCAATTGTGGTTTTATCTGATCAATCTCCCATCCATATGCAGAGTCATGATTCCCATACTGTGTTCTTTCAATCCATGCTCCACACTGATCCTTTCTAAAATCATTTGGTACGTTATACTCATCAATCTCAGCTTTTTGCCAAACTTTTAAAATAGTTTCATTAGTAAAGTTCATCCTTTTTCCTACATGGATTCTTCTGAGATAATTGGAGTTTCAGTTTTTAATACCATAGTTGACCATCTTTTCTGTCCGGACGAATGTTTATTCTCTTCACATCTGGCACAAACTTGAGATTCGTTATACGTATAGATGCCACATTCACAAGAAGGACATTTACATTCTACTGGTGATTTTGACATACTCTGTTTAGTTTTCTAACTATAATAGCCTTCGTTAACCAAAACCTCTGTTAGGTCTTAATGACCTCACAATTTTTTCTTTTATTAATTATAATCAATTCTCAGATACTAATTGTAATTTAATTATTTTAGGAAATCTTTATCAATTACCATCGAATGAATACCTCATGGAAGTTCAAAGAGCTGCCGAAAGATTGATTCGTCTTAGTCCTTCAGTGAGAGTTGTAACTGTTTGTGACATGAATGGCAAAGTTCTTTTTAGTGCACGTTCAAAGAGAGCAAAAATTCTTCTCTCCAAAAAGGAAAGTCTGTTGTCCNNTGCAAGTTGCAGCACGAGGTTGGAAAGTAAGAAGGATGCTAGAACGAAAACTAGGAGCATGCAAATATGTACTCGCTGAATATGGCAATGTAAAAAGAATTACAATGCCAGCTGGAAGAAATCACCTACTCTACATTACTACTTCAGGATCATTTGATCACAATAAAGTCGTTCGTAAGGTAAGATCTTTCAGATAAAACTCTCTATTTTCTCAAAATATTATTTACTTAACTATTTACTTAAGTGTTTTGGATTTAATGTATTACTATAGCCTTCTTTTGCCAGTGCCTCTTCCGGTGCTGACCCACATTCCTTTTGAAGACGTACTTCCAGCAGTATCAGGAATGTCACCAAATTTTATCTTTGTAGTGCCTCTGCCGGTCGTAATGTAGTTATCTTTTGCAGCATCCTTTTGTTGTTTTTGGAATTCTCGAAATGGTGCACCAGCCCAGTTATCCTCTTCCTTTTCTGANNACAAAAAATAATACTAGAATTGCAAATGTCATTAATTTCAATATAATGCCAGTAACATGTTCATCCAAAAACTCTAGGTAATCCTCTATGGAATCAACAAAAAGTTGTATAGCAAATAAAGCAAAAGCGGCGGCTGCAAATAGAATTTTTTTAATCCTAGTATTTCGATAAGCTGTGATAGATAATGCAAATAAAACCAAAGCGAAAGCGACAATTCCAAGCTCAATTCCATTTTCTATTCCAAATGGTTCAGTCTCTAGGAATAATTTTGAGAGGAACATTATTCTTTATCCTCCTTTGATAGAGACAAGAACATCTCTGCAAGTCTGTTGCTCCATCTGTTCCAAATGTTTGGATGATAGTTTTTCATTAAAGAAATGATATGTTTGGGATCTATTTCAAATGTGTATCTTCTGAACTTGCCATCTTTTAGTTCTAAAATCAAGCCAAGTTCAACTAATCGCTTGATATGCCAATTGACCGAAGCTGAAGATATCCCTATCATGTTTGCAATATCAGTTTGAGTTGGATTCTTTTTTTCTAAGATCATCATCAGAATCTCCCTTGCTGTTTCCTGATTCAAAATTTTAAGAATGTCTCTTTCATTTTTCTCAAAAAGACCTATTGGGAAGTAGTATTTGTGAAGATTTTGTCTTTCTGAAGAAATTTTACCTTGATTTTCAAGTAGATTAAGGTGATATTGAGTTGTTCCCATAGACATGATTAGTTCCCTCTTGATTTGACGCAAGTGACATCCCGGATTTTCCTCAATGTATTGTAA
>DUJB01000007.1 GCA_013330055.1 Nitrosopumilaceae archaeon | reverse complement strand
TATCTAGGAAAATAAAACATAATCGCAACACCAAACAGAACAATAATTGAGCCTACAATCTCAAGTCTGTCAGGTTTTTTCTTGTCTATCCAATATCCCCACATTATAGATGATATGATGAATATTCCCCCATAAGCTGCATACACTCTGCCGAAATTGGAAGGCTGAAACGTAGGAATTATTCCATAGGAAAAAAGTATCAACGCACCCACCAATCCAAAGATTTTCCCCTTGTGATCTTTAAGCCATTTCCAAACAAGATAGCCTCCTCCGATTTCCAACAGTGCTGCAAAAAAGAATAATCCTAATGTGGATAGAATTACTTCGACCAAACCTTTTCTCCTTTTCTTGGATAATAGAAAATAATCAAAACTCCAATTACTGCAATGATTGAACCTATGGCATCATAGATGTCTGGTCGTACTCCGTCAATCCACCAACCCCAAAGCACAGACATTACGATGAAAACACCTCCGTACGCTGCATAGATCCTATGAAAGTGTGATTTTTGGAACGTAGGAATAATCCCATAAAGGAATAAGATGAAACCGCCAATGCCACCAACCCACCAGCTAAAATCATCCCTTAACCACAGCCATACAAGATACCCACCGCCAATCTCACACAATCCAGCTACAAAGAAAAAGAAAATTGAAACAAAAATTTCTTTGAAATTTATCACAAGGTAGAATTTTTTGCGTTCTGTATTAAAGTAACCCATTTGTTATTTCCTTTTATTTTAATACCACATTTCTCTGCTGGTGTCTTTCCATCTAATCCCATGTGTGGTCTAAGATAGTTATGAAATATCTGATGACCTTTAATCAATAAAGATTCTTCATTGCCATATACCGTTAGATATCAATAAAGGAACTGTTAGATCTACGGATCTTAAACCTTTAAAAAATCTGTTGACAATTATATGAATAGTTAAGGCAGACTTTCTTTGTATCCATTTTCTACCTTTGCCACCAAAGAGTAATTCATCTGCAAGCAGACTACCAATCCAATAAGATGCAGAATATTCTTCTACCATTATTTCAATGATAACACATCCAGTTAAAAAAAGATGCTGTTATTTTGATTGTATTCTGTTATTATAATTTTAAGTAAAATTATTACCTGCGTCTTGGTCTTTGGCCAGGTTTGTTTTGTCCTGGAACTCTTTTTAGTTCAAATCTTTTTCTAAAATTTTCTTTGTTTCTCATTATGGAAATAGTTCCATGTCTTTCGCGAGCTTGGACTTTGGGTGTTTGTCCTCTAACTTTTCCTGCTTTAGTAAGCGAACCGTGAGTTGGCACGAATTAGTTTCCTGTCTGATTCAATTTATGTATTTGGGTTTGTCTACCAGTATTTTGCTTTGATAGTTTCAATTACCTTTTCGTGTTCACTTCCTTTTCTTCTTGCATATCTTTCCATTGCACCAAGTGGCACTCCACCTAATGTAGTTGCCAATCCAGTAAAGGCCTTTCTTCTAAATGTACCACGACTTCCTGTTTTACTCATAAATTTTTTGATACCATACTTGAAATTGTGTTGCCAAGTTTTGTACATGACACCAAGTTGTGCCGCATCCATTTCATTTCCTATATCAAAGAATTCTGATTTCTCCAACAGACCGATTGGGACAAAAGTTAGTGGTGTAGTGGTAAACATTGCGTCTGGTTGTTCTCTTTCTAGTTCATTGATCAATCTGATTGTTTCCCAGGCATCATCCTCTGTTTCGTCGTTATCTAGACCCATTATAAGAGTAAAGGCAGGTATCCAATAATTTTCATTTAATGTCTTGACAGCTTCTTTTACTATCCAATGCCATTCTTCTGGCTTGTATGGAGAGAGTTTTCTGTCGGCATACTTACCAATTAATCGCAAACTTCCCGTTTCAAAGCCACACTGTATTCCAATCATGTTATCAGGACCAGCCTTAATTATTTTTGAAATGTTTGGAACCACTCTTTCATCGGCTATTGCTCCTGCAAGAGTACCATGTGTAGGGTTTGTGTGTTCTACGCCAGTTGACATGACAGCATTGAACAGCTCTTCAAGTGCCTCTCTGTTTGGGGCCATGTTCTTTGTCTTTCTTGGATCCAGACCATAGACGAAGATATCATCACTGTGTAGCCATGCAGAAGTCTGTCCACCCTTTTTGAGATTGACTTCGATTTCTCTTTTGACCTTCTCAGGTGGATAATATCTCAGCGGTCTTAGTGTAACGTCACAAAACTTGCAACCACGACCACAGCCACGCATTACTTCAACCATTCCATGCATACTAGGCTCTACAATATCTGGAATCATATCAATATCTGGCTCATCCCAGTAGTGGATAAATCTGCCATGGTGTTTTTCCTCACCCTTTCCAAATTCTTTAATGTCCACTTTGAAATCATTTTTTGCAAATGGATTCATGTTATCAAATGCACCATCAATCAAATAATTGAAAAATTGTCCTGCATGGCCGTCGATTTCCGGAGCAATGCCTCCAAGTTCTCCCTCTAAAACTGCATACAAACCGTATTCTTCAATTTTCCTAGGATCATAATTATACTGCCAAGTTCCAGATGCGCCAGCAATTACTTTGGCGTTGCTGCCATTCTTTTTCTTTGCAGCATTAATTTTCATGTGCAAATCTCTGTTGTAATACTCATCGTAAGATGTTTGTTTACGACCGTAAGTGAAGGTCATGGTAACAGGACCCATTCCAAGTGGATCCATTTCATAGGTTCCAATCACTTGTGTCTCTGGACCGATGAATTTTTCAATGTGATCAGGATGTGCTACAACAACATCTTCACGTTTAAATCCATCACGCAAAAGTGCTGCCTCTACTTTTCTTAATCCATATGGCGCAAAGTTTGCAATTCCATTTGTGTGACCTACAGGATTACAGATAAAATCAAACAAAACTTTTGGAGTTACTTGATCTTTTAACAAGTAATACCAGATGCTTTTTTTTGATCTGTGTGGATCTACTGCAGGCGCACATCCAAAGAAGGTAGCAAGAGATACCCCACGATATTGCGACATTAACGTACGATCAGCTGTTAATACAATTTTTGGGTGTACCACTTCAATCCTCATTTGGGTACTTTGGCTCAATCTTTTTAAGTTTTCGGGTTTTATTTAACACAATTTTAGTAATTTTCAAGAATTCCGGCTTTATTTCTATGAGTATAACCAAATTCTTTGTTTGATAGGAGATAATCTCCGTCAAAAACAGTACCATCCCTACAGACAAGAACTTCATCTGCACAACAACTTCCACATATGCCCATACCACACTTCATCATTCTTTCTAGACTTGCCTGAACATGGAATTTTTTTGCATGAGCTAACTGTACAACTTTGTGCATCATTTTTTCTGGTCCGCATGTGTACACAGCATCAAATTTTTTTTCGGAAAGCAAATTTTCCATCTCGTCTGTTACAAGCCCAGATTTGCCGTAGGTCCCATCTTCCGTCACAACAATGATTTCATGTTTGTTATGTTCAAGAAGTTGGTTTGCTAATTTTTCAAAAAATACTTCTTCTTTAGTTTTTGCGCCGATCAATACTATAACCTCGTCAGTTTTTTTCAAAAATGTCAAGAGTCGCATCAATGGAACAAGTCCAGTCCCTCCTCCCACAAGCAAAAGTTTGCCTTGTTTTATGGTAAAGGAATTACCGTAAGGACCTCGCATACCTATGTAATCACCGACTTTAAAATTGTAAAGGGACGTTGACGCAACACCGTGCTTTCTTACTGTAAGCGCGCCTTTTCCTTTTTCTAAGGATATCATCACGCTCATGGGTAATTCATTTACACCGGGAATCCAGACCATTGCAAACTGTCCTGGCAGAACATTAGCAAAGACTTCATCGGAGAAAACTAGTGTACGTACTGTTGGTGTTTCTTCTATTATTTTTTCTATTTTTACAACTAGCGGTTTGTTAAAATTTCTTTGCAATTCCTATCATCTCATTTATTTTTGAAATTCCTTTCTTTTCCATGTATTTTGAGATACCATTATTAATTTCTGAAAATATTCCAGTCCATTTTTCACCTATCGCACTACCAATTTGTACTGCGCTTGCGCCAGCAAGTATGAATTCAACTGCGTCTTCCCAGTCTGAGACACCGCCACAACCAATTATTGGAATATCAAATTTGGATGAGATTTCATAGACGCATCTTACTGCAATTGGTTTTATGGCAGAACCAGAGAGTCCTCCAATTTTGTTACTAAGAAGAGGTCGTGTAGTTTCTACATCAATTCCCATTGCTCTAATTGTGTTTATTGCAGTTATACCATCAATTCCTGATTCACATGCAGCACTCACTGTTTCAAGATAATCTGATGATCCTAGTCCAACTTTTGCAATTACTGGAACTTTAGAATGAGACTTGACTGATTTTACTATTTTTTTCACTAGATCAGGATCGTCACCAACGTCTAGCCCAACTTTTTCGACATGTGGGCATGACAGATTTAGTTCGTACCCCAAAATTTTTACATTTTCGAATTGTTTAATCATAAAGACAAAGTCTTCTTCTAGAGAACCTACTAAACTGACAATGATTGGTACTGTAGTGTTTGATTCAATCATTTTTGCAAAATATGGAGCCCCAGGATTTGATAAGCCTACTGCATTTAGGTAACCAGATTTTACTCCAACTATTGTAGGATTAGGATATCCATCCCATGGCTCTTTGCTAAGTGATTTTGTGACTAGCGCACCTGCTCCATCCTTATATAATCGAGCAAAAACTTCAAGCGAGATTCCAAGGATGCCAGAAGCAAGCATGGTTGGCCTTTCCAACTCAATTTGCCCTACCTTAGTTGAGATGTCAGGTTTCACTTATGATTATAAAAAATTGTTCTCATATAACAGTTCATGTATAATTACACATCATGGAATGTTACCTTTTTTAGTGAGGGAGTGTGAATGTGTGAAGTATGCATTTTGTTATTTTAACAGAGATTGGTGTAGCAGTATTTGATAAAAATACATGTGTGAAATCTCTGCCTTTCTCAGATCCTGCTAGAGAGTATATTGAGATAAAAGAAGAAAATGCAAACGTGTATCAATTATCAGATTTTCTTTCAAAATTAACTTCACCAGTTTTTGTAAACGATTCATCGCTTCTAAAACTTTTGAAAAAAAATTCAATTGAAGTAGAATTAATGGATAATGAGAAAATAGAAAACATTCAAACTTCAAAACTGAGGGTTCTAGTTGATTCAAGTTTTGCAAAAGATGAAGATGACGCAAGAGAAAAATTACGAAACTTTGCTGTACAGCTTTCTTCATCAAAAGTAACAGAAACATCTGAAAGCCCAGACCTTCACATAATTCAAACTATTAACACATTGGACGAAATTGACAAGATAATAAATGGACTTAGTTCGCGATTAAGAGAGTGGTATGGCTTACATTTTCCAGAGCTTGATAATTTAATAGACAGCATAAACGGATATTCCAAAATAGTCTTAGCAGGTACAAGAGATAACATCACAGATAATGTCTACACTGAGGCTGGATTTCCTGATACCAAAGTAGAGATGTTGTCTTTATTACAGAAAAAAAGCAAAGGAGGCAAGATATCAGAAGAAAATCTTGCAATCATCCAGTCAATTGCAAAACAAATATTGGAACTTTTTGATTTAAGAAATACACTAGAAAAACATGTAGAAACTCAGATGGAGATCGTTGCACCAAACTTATCTGGCATACTTGGACACGCGGTAGGAGCTAGAATTTTGGCAAGGGCTGGAAGTCTTAAAAGACTTGGTTCGATGCCTGCCAGTACTATTCAGGTTCTCGGTGCAGAGAAAGCTCTATTTCGTTCTCTCAAAACAGGATCCCAACCTCCAAAACATGGTTTATTGTTCCAGCACGCTTTGGTACATGCAGCTCCAAGATGGCAACGTGGTAAGATTGCTAGAGCCATTTCTACAAAGGCAGCAATTGCTGCAAGAGTGGATATTTTTGGTTCAGGAATAAATCAGACTCTCTTTGAGAAGCTAAATGTAAGAATTAAAGAAATAAGTGAAAAGTACAAGGAACCAACAGAAAGAGAACCCATGAGGATTCAACAACGCGATACCTTCCGACATGGAAGAGANNAGAGATTCTAGAAGTGATGATAAAAAACAAGACTGGAAGAAAGGAAAAAGAAGAAAGTTTGGAAAACGGCGAAGGTAATATCTTTTGGATTAAAGTAGACGGTGAAAAAAAACCTGCGACACTGAATCTTGTTCCCGGGAATCAAGTCTACAAGGAAAAATTAGTCAAAGTAAAAGACGAAGAATTTAGAATATGGGATCCGTTCAGAAGTAAACTTGCGGCAGCAATAATGAATGGTTTAGAGATTTTACCAATAGTTAGAAAATCTAAAGTTCTCTATCTTGGGGTTTCTACAGGAACAACGGCAAGTCATGTTTCAGATATTGTTGGTCCAAGTGGAATAGTTTTTTGTGTAGAGCATGCAAGTAGAGTTGCGCGTGATTTTTTAGACAGAGTAGCAGCACATAGATCAAACATAGTTCCAATATTACAAGATGCAAGAAACCCAAAACAGTATTTTTCAGTCTATGGATCTGTAGATGTAGTTTATGTTGATATAGCACAACCAGATCAAACCGAGATCGCAATACTAAATTGCAAAACCTATCTCAAAAAAGGCGGATATATCATGCTTGTTATAAAAACAAGAAGTATTGATGTAACAAAAGATCCTTCCCAAATAATCAAATCCGAGATTAAGAAATTAAATGCTGATTTTGAGATAATTCAAGAAATTAATTTATATCCTTATGACAAAGACCACGCAATCGTGCTTGCAAAATATTAGAACCTCATTTTTGGCTTAAAAGAATCCTTACTGGCTTCCAACTAACACGTACAAATTGCGGAGGTTTCTTGTGAGTAAAAATCCAATTTCTAACAAACTGCATCGTTTTAGAATCTGATGGATAGCCGCTTCCAAGATCATATTTTTTTCGTAGTTTTTCTATTTCTTTGTCACGATTTACTTTTGCAATAATTGATGCTGCAGAGACTACAGCAAATTTACTATCTGCATGATGTCTTGAATAGATCCTTCCACTTTGGGCAAGTTTGGAAATCTTTTTCCCAAATCTGATAGGATTTACATCACATGAATCAACATAGGAAGAATCTGGTTTTAGTTTTGAGATAACTTTGGCCATATAATGCGCTTCTAAATTGTTTAATTGATTCTTTCTTACACTCTGATCTATTAATCGTGGCGAGATTCTTGCAATATAATAATCATCAACTAGACCAATAATTTTTTTATATAGATATTCTCGTCTAGATGGACTTAGTTGCTTAGAATCACGCACTCCAATTTCAGTCAAATATTTGATCTTCGAGCGTTCAATTGATATTCCTGCGATAACAAGAGGTCCAAGTACAGATCCTCTACCAGCATCATCCACTCCACAAACTATCATTTTGTGTTTTTGCCACTTTAGATGTATTAAATTGTTTTATGACATACTAATAATAGAACCAAATTGCAAATCGATCAAATGCAAGAAATAGTGGAGATAACAGAGGGGAAAACAAGGCTTCTTGTTCCAAAAGAGTCACTTGAGACAAATGCACCTCCAATGCAACCAGCATTTTTTAATCCAAGAGCAAAACTTAGCAGGGATTTTTCCATAGTTGCTTATTCTACATTTTTACAAAACTTCAAAGGACCCAAAACTTTCCTTGATTGTCTTTCTGGGATAGGAGCTCGCAGCTTGCGTGTTGCTAGCGAGTTAAAAATCATAGAAAAAGTTTTCATAAATGACGTAAATCCATCTGCTTTAGAACTTGCAAAAAACTCCGCAATGTTAAATAATACAAACAATTGTGAATTTTCAGAAAATGAAGCATGTAGATTTCTAAGCCTGCATTCAAAGCGTGAAAATCGTGGAGCAATAGTTGACATCGATCCATTTGGTTCACCATCAAGGTATCTTGATTGTGGGATACGTGCCACTTCGCATGGAGGTCTTCTTTCAGTTACTGCTACAGATCTTCCAGTATTGCATGGATTATACAATGATGCATGTCAAAGAAGATACTATGGAATTCCTGTTAGAACAGAATATGGAAATGAAATTGCGTTAAGGTTGATTCTTGGTTGCATTTATCTTGTGGCTGGAAGGCTTGATGTTAAAATTGTACCATTATTTGTACAAAATAATATGCATTATTACAGAGTCTACGTTAAGATACTTGTAAAGACCGATCCTGAAGACAACATGGGATACATCATACAGTGTAAAACCTGTGGTCATAGAAAAGTTCAGAAAGAAAAAAGTAATTCTTGTGAAATTTGTAATGGAAAAGCAGAATCAGCGGGCCCGCTTTGGATAGGAGAGATGTATGATAAAATATTTGTAGACTCGATGCTATCAGAACAAACAAAGTTTGCAGTAGACAAGTCTTGTGAGAAAACTTTGTTAAAATGTCAAAAAGAGATTGGCATGTCTCCCTCATTTTTTATGCTTGATGAGATTGCAAGAAAGATGAGAGATGCCCCAAAATCACTTGAGAAAACAATTGAAAAACTTCAAAAATCAGGATTTAATGCATCTCCCACAAGCCTAAATCCCTCAGGATTTAAGACTAGTGCCAGAATAGATGAAATTATACAGGTACTAAAAAATTAAGGATTATAGCCAAGACAGATATAATAAAGTTCACTGCTTGTTTTTCTGCTTGCCTTGGGCTTTCTTATCTGAACTTTTGCGAATTTCTTTTTTATATAATCTCTAAACTCGTTTGAATATTCTCCATCAAATACTTTGAACAAGGCATTTCCTTTGTATGCTAGAACATAATCAACTATTTTTGATGCAGCATAGTTTAGTGCAATTTGTTTTGCATGATCAACTGCCCAGACACCGCTTACTTGTGGAGAAAGATCACAAATTACCGCATTTACTTTTCTTCCAAAATGTTCAAAAATCAATTCTACAATAGATTCATCTTCAATATCTCCTCTTATGATGTGCGTATTTGGAATTTCTTCAACGTATGAAGTGTCAATGCCCATAACTTTTCCTTTATTTCCCGCAAGTTCTAGAGCAACCTGGGTCCAACCACCTGGTGAACATCCAAGATCTAATACATAAAATCCTGGGCCAATTATTCGATAAGATTGGTTAAGTTCTTTTAGTTTGTATGAAGCCCTACTTCTATACCCCTCTTTGTGTGCGAGTTTTCTGTAAAAATCTCGCCTTGCATCAATTAATTTCATTTCTTTGTTTTCTTATTGGCAAACTCGGTAATAACCCATTGTTCAATTAGAGGACAAGTTTTCGGGCTAACCTCACCATCAATCGAACATTTTTGTTCTACTGGACAGATTAAACATGGTGCAGCTTCAATTGTTTGTGTGTTTACTGGCATTTTTGAAATCTTTAGTTTGTACGTCCATCTGCCATTTTCCAAAATTTTCTCACGTTTTACAATATTACGTCTTTCAAGTTTGAGAGCTAGTCTTGAGCCGTCTCTGCTGGTCAGCTTTAATTTCTTCCATAAATCACTCTGAAGCATACCTTCATTCCCACGTTCTGCAACAATATTACAGACTCGTGTTGTGAGTTTTTCCATATCGAGACCTTCGATCTGAAAGTTTTCAATTTCTGATTCGTCAAATTCCTCCTCCAATTCTTCCTGTGCCTTCTTTTTAGAAGTTGGTTTCTTTACAATAGCTGGTTTTTTTTCTACAACCTTTTTCTTTACAATAGCTGGTTTTTTTTCTACAACCTTTTTCTTGGCAACAGCTTCTTTTGTCACATCTTTTTTTATTGGTTTTTTATCTTTCTTTTTAGCCATAACTATCTCTTAACAATTATCTGAATACGCGCTTAAAGTAATATATAACATAGCATTGGGTTTATAGAACTCTGAATTTGGCCGTTGTTGTAATAGTTTTTTTGTAGTCGCTGTCGTTCATTTCTACCACCAATTCGTATTCCCCTGCTTTATCAATTTTTTCAGAAAAAGTATCATCTATAGGAAGCGCTAACTTGTTAGTAGAAAAACACTGTGAAAAAAAGCCATTTTGCGCTACTGCTTGCTTTGTGGATGCAGTTGTATCATAAATTGTAATATATAGATCACCGCAATCAAAATCAGAATTATTGACTATGATTTTAATTTCAATATTGGCAGAAACAGAATATTGACTTAACAAACCTTGAATCACTAGATCTTTAATTACAGGTTGTGTCGGAATGAAGATGTTTTCAAATGGCCACATGTTAAGTTCTCTGTCAGGTTGTGTTAAAACTCCAGACAAAACAAACCCACCAAAAGCTATTCCCATTACAACTGGAAAAAGAAAAACAAGCAAAGCTGTGTTTTGCACTGCCATTTTGTTATGTAACAATCTCATTCCTTTATATCTATTTAGTCAAAAAATCATATCAACGTTACAGATGATTTTGTCGAATAAGTTAAATCGAGGACAGCCAAATAGCCCGCTAGATGCGACTTAGAAAGTTTAGAGTTCGGGCTTTTAGATGCATTCATGATTCTGGTGAGATAAAGGTAGGAGACCTAGCTTCATTTATTGGAAGAAATGAGAGTGGTAAAACCACAATACTTGAAGCTCTTACTCTGCTTAACAAAGATAACAAACTATCTGAACTTGATTTGTGTGACGAAATGTCAGAGGAATTAAAATCTGAGACAATAATAGTTGAGGGAGAGTTTGAACTTGGCGAAAAAGAGATAAAATTAATTCAAGAGAGATTTCCGGATATAGATGATATTAAAAAAATTAGACTCTATCGTACACAAAAGAATCCTAAAGTACAATACGATTTTGGCGATGTAAAGATAAGCGAAGAGGCAAATAAGCGAATTAATTCATGGGAAAACTTTGTAGAAAAGATTCAGACCTTTGTGTCTTCAATCCCACATCCCATACGTATAAAAATAGATACAAAATTTCTAGAAGGAAATCCACCAAGAACCAGGGATGTTTTTAACAACATGATGGCCGAATTTAACAATCAAATTTACTTGATAGCATCGCATGAAAAACAGGTGATTTCTGACTGGGAGAAGATACACAGAAATCTTGATCATACCTATGATAGTCTACTCATAGGCACAAGTGAACGCTCTGCGCTTGAAAATTTTGTAGAAGAAAAGATACACCCTAGGTTTGTATATTTTTCAGACTATAAGAAAATTTTAGGAAACATTGACCTTGATGAATTTTTGAAAGAATCCAAAGGAATAAGACCAAAAGGATTAGAGTATATTGAAGAGTTTGACAAGGCTGAGACTGTCAAGAATCTATTTTATTTAGCGGAGTTGGACCCTGACAAACTTGAGGAGGTACACAATAGTCCCTCAAGACTGATAAAACTTTTGCACACAGCTAGTAGAAAGTTAACTGACAGACTCAATCCAGCTTGGAAAGGTGATCCAATTCATGTAGAATTAAGATATAATCCTTCAAACATTCTTAGTGTTGTAATCTCCGATGTTCATAGAGACGGCACCGTTACAAACACTGGTCTTTTGAATCGAAGAGCTGAGGGATTCAAATGGACTTTTTCGTTCATAGTAAACTTTGCAGCTGAAACACAAAGATCTGAATTAAAAGAAGCAATATTACTTTTGGACGAACCTGCACGAAACTTACATCCAACACAACAACGCGGAATTTCAGATTTATTAAAAGGTCTAGCTGGTTCTAATCAAATTCTGTATGCTACGCATTCACCATTTATGATATTTGACTATACACCAGGAAACCTTCTTGTTGTCGAGCTTGATAAAAGAAAACACCTTAGTCACATCTATTATGACTACTGGAGTGCAGATGATTCTACACTAGTTCCTGTCCTGTACGGTCTTGCTAGAGGCCTCGTTGAATCAATTCCAGATAGGGAAATCGGTGTTAATTCAAGACCAGTGATTATTGTAGAAACAATGGTCGATTCAATATATCTAAATGCGTTTGACAAATTCCTAAAAGATCCAAATCTGTCAATGAATCCACTTAATATCGTTCCTGCATATAACAAGAATTCCGTGTTACCGCTTTCAATATTTTATAAAAATCACGGGTACAACACATTTGTGCTACTGGAGAATACAGAATTGTCACGTCAAATTTCAACACAGCTACAGGCAAACGGCTTCAAATCAGTTCAGATAATATTTTTCGAATTTGGCGGACAGCCAAAACAAGCAATTGAAGATTTTATTGTTGTTGAAGATTATCTGTATGCTGTAAACCAAACTTATGAGATCAAGCTAAGAAAGGAAGGATACCACAATCTAACTTCTGATGACATTTCTGCTAAAGGCAAAAAGAGCATTTTAGATAATCTAAATGAGATCTGGAAAGAAAACCAACACTTGGGATGGGAGAAATTTGAGCCAGAAGAGATTTGTAGATACATATCACAAAAAATTGCATTAGGTGAAGCAGATTTCATATCAGATAAAACAAAAGATCAGTTCAGAATGATATTCAGATTGATTGCAGAAAGAATAAGGCAGAATCAAAACATTGTATCTGAGACAACGCTTAACAGTTTAAAATAAATCCAATTTTCCACAAAGTGCTAGAATTAGTACTTTACTCACCTTTGATACTGCTCAAAAATCAATAATAATGAAAATTTGTATCATAGATACTTAAGATTTAATTTGGAGAACGGTTTTGTTTTGTTATTGAAAGAAAGGCTCGTTAAAGGTGTGATTATTACAATAATGCTTGTTTCTGCTTCATTATTTATCTATGGTAATCCACAAATTAGTGGGGCAGGTGAACTAGTAACAGTAACAGCTACTAATCATGATCAAGTGACAGTTGTAGAGTACAAAAATAATGAAGAAAATATTTTTGACATTACATCAGTAGTTTTGAAAGTTGATGATGGTGGAAGTTTCAAGTCATTTAAAACAGAGAAAGGATGGCTTGGTAAAAAAACCGATGCAGATTCAATAACGTTTACTTCTTCAATACCACTCAAACCAGGGCAGAGCGTAAAATTTGGAGTGAAAACAGACAAATCAACCCCAGTTTTTAATTGGAACGCATTTGACACGGAAGGCGACGAAATAGGATCTGGTGGAAGAATAACAATCGCATCTCAAGGTGAAATACCGCATGAAACAGAAACTCCGATAACTGGACAAGGCGGGATAACTGAACAGTCTACTTTTAAAATCATTCCAGACACTCCACGTGTTGGTTCTACTTTGCGTATAATTGGAGAAAATTTTGCGCCAACGACAAATCTTGATTTTTACATAAACGATCTTAAGATGGAATCTTTTGTAAGTGATGAAAAAGGAAGTTTTATTGTAAGTACAAAGATTCCTGAGAATCAATTATCCGATAGAGCAGATTTCATAATAAAAGATCAAAGCGGTCACCAAAAATCAGTGAGTTTGAGAATACAAGTAGAATCAAGTAGACCCTCTGAAGGTGTTGAATTAACAGCAAACATTGTTCCTGTGGTGCATAGAGGGGATGAAATGGTTATTTCAGGTACATCTGCTTCAAGCAATACTTTAACTATCTCATTAGCAGATTCAAACGGTCAGGTTCTTACAACAAAAACGATTAAGGCTGAAGGTTCTGGCAATTATTCCACATCACATAGAATTGCCTCTGATGCAAAGTTTGGAGAATATACTATAACAATTACAGATGGAAAAGACACTGTTGTTCGAAAAGTTGTTTTAGAATCAACGCAAAAAATCAATTTAGTATCATTAAAAGAGAAATACAATCCGGGAGAAACTGTAACAATCAATGGTACTGTCATAGCAGATGCAGAAATGGAATTAATATTGCGAAATCCAGTCGGAATGGAAATCCACTCAGAACAGAGACACATAGGAGTTAATGGTACACTGATTTTTAGTTATCCTTTAGATCCAGGAATTAGAGAAGGAACGTATGTGTTGTTTGCCATACAAGAAAAAGAAATTACTACAGTGTTATTTGGAGTAGGTCAATTTCCATCTCCACCGTTGATTGCAACCATGGATTCACTAAACTACAAAACAACAGAAAAACCTAAGATCAATATTATTGGACCACCTTCAGCAACAATAAATTTGATCATAATTGATCCATCTGACAAACAAAAATTTACTGATAGTTTTTCCCTAGGAGTTGACGGATATCATACATACAGCTTCAACCTTACTGGCTATACATCAGGCATTTATACTGCAGTAATTAGCAGAGGAAACGTGCAGGCTGAAAACAAATTCTCTGTTGGTTTACAGGCCAGTACTGGAAAGGTAACTCTTAGAACCCTACAAGAGACATACCATCCTGGAGATCCCATTTTATTGATAGGAGAGTCTAATCCTAATGTCATAATCACAATAAGTCTGATTAATCCTAATGGCACTAAGATAAAAACTCAGGATTTATTTACTGATAAAAAAGGAACCTATTCATCATCAGTTTTTAGGATTCCATCAAATGCTCAAACTGGAGTTTGGAAGATTGAAGCAGGCAGTGGTATAAACCACATTAGCAAGGATCTAAGGATAACACAAAGTACTGGTGGAAGTATTACAATTAATTTAGATAAAAGTAGTTTCAAAACAGATGAGATAGTACAAATAAGTGGTGATGGAGTAAGCATGTCTCATACAATAGTAATAAAGATTTTAAAAGACAAGGAAGAAATTGATGAGCTTAGTATCGTATCTACTGGAATTGGAGCTTATGGTACTATTTGGAGAATACCGACTGATATGAGCCCTGGAACATATATAATAAAAGTTATCGATGGTACAAAGAGTGCAGAAACAACCTTTACAGTAGTTATTCGTTAGATGACTATAACAGAACTTTATATCAAAACACTTATTATTTGAACATGAAAAAAATGGCTGATGACAGATATAGGCCAATTGAACAAGCCACAGAATAAACTTGAACCAGTAGAAGGTACAATTGAAAGCATCAGTGAACCAAGAACTGTAAACCTCAAAACAGGTGGGCAGGCACAAGTTGCAGATGCAATCCTAAAAGATGATACTGGTCAGATAAAACTCACGTTATGGGATGCTCAGATTAAAATGGTAAAATCAGGCTCCAAAATAAGAGTAGAAAATGGTTACATTACAAGCTTTAGAGGAGAAAACTCCCTCAATGTTGGAAAATATGGTAAGCTGAATATAATCGAGTTTTAAACTTTAGATAATTCTTCTCTGTTTAGCTGATATATCCAAGTTTTTTGTCTTGAGATGGCATTGGTAATTGTTCTGTAGACTGACGTTGTCCCATTTGTTCTTCAACTGTTTTAATTAATTGATCCGTATCTTGTGCTCTTTTGATAAGAGTAGTCATATCTAATTTTAATTCCAGAATTTTTGAGAGAATTTCGAGAATCGCTTTTGATGCTTTAGCATCAACGACATATCCTGAGGTTTCACCAAGCAAACAAACTCCTGTGATTCCTCTAGTTTTTCCAACACCAATAACCAATCCATTCATCCCAGTAACTGTGCCAGTATTCATAGTAAAGATTCCTTGTTTTGAAAATTCATTTACTATTTGTAGCGAGGTGCTAGTTCCATAGACTTTGGGATTTTTTGAAAAAGTACCAGTGATGAAAGCTGCAAGTGTGTAAATACTTTTTACGCCCAGTTTTTCGCATATTCCTATAATTTCTTCTGCCATTGCATATTCACTTTCTGGAGTAACTGGTTGTGCATCTCCAGTGAGCAATATTATGTCATCTGGTTTGTTTTTACAATAATACAGTGTATTTTTCATTAAATCTATCGTACCATCATCTCGTATAGAAACTTGTGGCGGAAATGATGATGAGAATATGTTAGCAAATTTTATTCCTTTGAGTTCTTCAATCAAATAATCAACCGCGATCTTTCCTACATAACCACTTCCTGGTAGCCCACAAATAAGATGTGGGTTTTTTAGTTTAGGGATTTCAGAAATTTCTACAATAATTTTTGATTTGGATGACATGAATTTCTAAATAAATCTATGCAATATTAATGAAGCGTAGAATTTTATCTCCTAGATTTTGATTTTGCTTTTCGCTTTGTTTTTCTTATTTTTGCTTTATGGATTATTCTTGATTTATGTTTTTTTACTTTTCTTGTTCTTGCTTTTGAACTTTTCATAGTTTTTGGTTTTTTTATTGTTTTAGTAATTCGTTTTAACTTTGATTTTAGTTTTGTTTTCCTCTTTGTTCTTTTTGCTTTTCTCTTTTTGGCTTGCAAAATTGCAATCTTTTTGTTAAGTTTAATCAGATTACGTTTTGCCTTTTCTTCACGTTTCATTTTGGATTTTACCTGAGAACGTAACATCACTTCTGCTCTAGTACTTGATTTGAACTGATCTAAAAGTAGCGGCTTTGTTTGTGCTTGTGTTCTCATTTGCAAGTCAATTTTTGATTTTGATTTTGTCAAATCCTCAATTTGTTTTGCAAGTTTTTCTTCCATCGCATTTCTCTGTTTTATTTCAGAATGTAAATCTTCAATCTTTTGATCGATTGATTTAGTATTCTCAGAAATATGTTCCTTTTCGTCTGGGGAACCGGAAAATTCCATTTCTTGTGCGATTCGCTCTTTTTCTTCTTCAGCTAGTTTAAGTCTGCTTTCTGCGGCAGTTTTTAATCTTTGAATGCTATCCCTTTGAGCTGTGTGTTGATTAAGAAGCAAAGAGATTTCTTCCTTTTTTGAAAAAGCTGCATCTTTTTTCTTTTCTAGAGAAGAGAGGCCTGAGGAAGATTTGCGCTTCAATGAAAGGGTAGAATGAAGCCTATTTTCACTTTGTCTCCTGCTCTTTGAAGCCTCTATCTTCTTATTTTTATATGATTTTACAAGATTTGAGAGAGATACCATAATGCATAGAGAGATTTTGTACTCGATTAAGTTTTTGCTATGATCAGGAATTGACATAAAAGTTAATATTTTTCACATATTTTACGACTTTTGACAAATTTTTAAATGCATTATTCTTTCAAACTACTGGAATTTATTTGGCAATGTTAAAGAATTGACATGGATTTTCATCCATCACAATTGCCAATTCTAAAAACGTTTGAAATTAATGAAGAATTACAGGTTTCTAATGCAGTCTCAGAAATGATCAAGTTGGGATTTTCAAATCATAAAAGTGCACTTAGGGTATTAATGACAAATGAGAAAGATCTCGCTAAAAAAATTGGATTTTTAATAATGAATGAAATTAATTTCGGATTACGTAAAACGAAACAAGAACGAGATGTGATGTATTGGATATATCATCATGATAAATCTCGTTATGCTATGATATTAATAAGTTCCAAAGTTTTTCATGAATTAGGTTTCTGATTTTTCAAATATTAGATGCAGTTTAAGTTTTTTCGAGATTATCCCAGAAACTAATACTCCTAGAATGATACCACATATAACATCTGTTGGATAGTGTTGCAATACGTAAACTCTACTGACAGATACCAAAAGAGGATATATGAATAAGAGATAGCATCCTTTTGGAAATCTTTTGGATAATGCAATCCCAATCACTAATCCAAAGGCGGATGTTCTCGTAGCATGGCCTGACGGAAACGAATTTGTATCAGCTCCAAAAAATGAGAATGTATCTTTTTCAAGGGGGATAGGAAATGGCCTTCCTTTAAAATCTAGATTTGGTCTCTCTTGACCAACAGATTCTTTTATGTATGCAGAAACAATAGTTCCCGCCAAAATTGATAGAATTAGTATTAATCCTAATCTCCTAGTCCGTTTTTTGATAAATAAACCCATAGTGAAAATAATCATGTAAAACAGACTGCCTATCTCAGTTAAGATTTGCATTGTAAGATCTAAAGATGAATTTCCACCGATTGATTGAGCATAATTTATGACTGCATCATCCATTGGTTTTGTAATTTTTGCATAAACAAGAGTTGTAATGATGATAAAAATTACAAAAAGTAAAAAAAACTTCTTTGAACGAATGTCAAAAGCCCATTGTTGCATCTAGTTACACCATAGCCATTTTTTCATATCTGTCTTTAATTGATCACCAGATTTCACTTTATTAAATGACATCTTACCAACATTTATGCAATATGAATGAGTAATCAATGAAATACTCAGATTGAAAATTCAGATATTAAATTAGAACATCTAAAAAGGTCACTAGCATTTATGAATTATTCAAGGGATTTGAAATAAAGACAGTTCAAAAAATTGAAATATCTTTAAGAGGATATGTGATACAGATATGCTAAAAGAACAGATCATGAAGATGAGTAAATAATAAAGAATTAGATAAAAGTTAGATCCATACTGTAGACTAAAAGATTTTAACCACACCAAAAGATAGGATCGTCGTGAAACTTCTTACACTTGACGATTTAGATACTAAAGGAAAGACTGTTTTTCTTCGGGTAGATATGAATTGCCCCATAGATCCAAAGACAATGGAAATAATTGAAACAAGTAGGATACGTGAATCTACCGAGTCGTTGAGAGATCTTAAAGGAGCAAAAGTTGTCATAGCTTCGCATCAAGGCAGAGTCGGAAATAAAGACTATACTGGAATGGAAAGACATGCAAAAGTACTAGAGAAAATTCTTGATCGGCCCATAAAGTATGTCGAAGATGTAATTGGCACAGAAGCTCAAAGAGAAATAAAAAAATTGCAGGAAGGGGAAATACTTTTGCTTGATAATCTAAGACTGTGTGCTGAAGAAAATTACGAATTTACACCTGCTGAAGCGTCCAAGACTATCATGGTAAGCAGG
The DNA here is from genome assembly GCA_013330055.1 of Nitrosopumilaceae archaeon. Lineage (GTDB taxonomy): Archaea > Thermoproteota > Nitrososphaeria > Nitrososphaerales > Nitrosopumilaceae > UBA8516 > UBA8516 sp8516u. Next base: position 17,928 of record DUJB01000007.1, on the reverse strand, counting down.
CTTTCCAAACTTTTTGATCTATGTGTATTAGATTCATTTCCAAGTTCACATAGAGCACATCCTTCCATAGTAGGATTTTCACATGTTTTACCTTCATGTGCTGGCAGATTAGTTGAACGGGAAGTACGTAAACTTGATGAGATAATGACTGTTGCAAAAGCTCCTCATGTCATAGTACTTGGAGGTTCAAAAGTCATGGATAGGCTGGAGGCTATAAAGACATTAATTCAAAGTGGAAGAGCAGATCAAGTCTTACTTACTGGAGTTATTGCAAATGTATTCATGCGAGCGCAAGGCAGAATAAAATTCCCACTAGACATAAAAAGAGAAGAAGAGGTCATCTCAAAAGCTCATTTACTTATTGGTGAGTATCCTGATGTCTTTTCAACCCCTGTTGATATTGCAATCGAAAGAGATGGAAAACGGGTAGAGATGGATGTCAGAGAGATCGATAAAGGTGACATGATATTAGATCTTGGACCTAAAACCGTTGAACATTATATGAAATCAATACGTGGTGCAGGAACAGTCTTTATCAGTGGACCAGCAGGATTTTTTGAAAACGATAATTTCAAGTTTGGAACAGAGAGCCTTCTTCGCGGTGTTGCGGATTCTTTTGCTACAACAATTGTTAGTGGTGGTCATCTTACTGCAGCACTAAAAAGATACGGCCTCACAGAAAAGATACATCATATAAGTACAGCAGGCGGAGCACTGGTATTGTATTTGACAGGAGTAAAGCTTCCAATGATTCAGTCTCTTGAAGAGGCCGCACAACGATACAGATCTAAATAGATGCCTTACAAGAAGGACAGGTTCTTTCTTCTAGTTTACCAACGTGAATTTCGTTATTGCATGAATAACAATTTATTTTTTCTACTTCGCCAAAGAGTTTGAACCATTGCGTTGTAAAGTTCTGTGCAATAGGCCTGAGGAATCTATCTTGGTGTAATTTATCAAAAAATGGTTTCATATCATCTATTGTTAAAGATTTAGCTATATCCTGAGTTTTTAATATTTCAAAAATTTCATCATTTGTGAATCTCAGATTGGTCTCATTGAACTTGTCAAAGACGATCTTTCTTATTTGCAAGAGAATCGGGGTAGAAAGCACATTTGACAATTCAGAACAAACCGGATGCTTCTTCTTTAATTTTATCCGCAGATGCAGCATCATTTAGCTTTTCTGCTACGTATGAGTAAATGCCATATTTGAGTACCTTCAGTGAGAGAAGCGCACATTTTATCCTAGCAGGGCCAAGATCTGGCAGACCTAGGTTTTCAAGGATTTCTTCTTTTGTTAGTTTTTTAACATATTCAAAATCTTTCCCCATGATTAATTCTGTAAGCATCGATGCACTTGCTTGACTTATCGCACATCCTTTGCCCGTGAATTTTACATCAGAGACTTTGTTATCTTTAAGATTAATGTGCATCTCTAGCTCGTCACCACACAATGGATTACTGTCACGTTTTGATATGTCTGGATTGTCTATTTTACCATAGTTTCTTGGATTTCTATAATAATCCAGTATGATTTCTCGGTAAATGTCGGCACTACTCAAATTCTAAACAGCTCCCTTGCACGATTAAGTGATCTGATAAAAACATCAACCTCCTCTTTTGTATTATAAATATAAAAGCTTGCGCGAGATGTTGCAGAAACATCTAATCTCTCCATCAAGACTTGAGCACAATGATGACCAGAACGTATTGCAACACCATCTTCATCTATTATTGTTGCAAGATCATGTGGATGAATATCACCTAGATTAAATGAAATAACTCCACCCCTCTTTTTCATATCAGAGGTGCCGTATAGTTTGATTCCTTTGATTGCAGACATTTTTTCTAAGGCGTATTCTGTCAATTCAATTTCGTGTTCTCTTACTTTATCCATACCTATATTTTCCAGATAATCTAAAGCTGCTGAAAATCCTATGACATCTGCAATGTTGGGGGTTCCAGCTTCAAATTTGTACGGTAGATCATTCCAAGTTGTCTCATATTTGTGAACTTCTCTTATCATATCACCGCCACCGTTGAATGGTTGCATGTTTTCTAGTATCTCTTTTCGTGCCCAAAGAACTCCTACACCTGTAGGTCCGAGCATCTTATGCGCTGAAAATGCAAAAAAATCACAATCTAGCTTTTGTACATCAACTTTCATGTGTGGAACTGATTGTGCTGCATCAACTAGCACTTTGACTCCTTTTTTATGACACTGCCTGATTATTTCTTCTGCATTAGTGATAGTGCCAAGAACATTTGACACGTGGCTGAATGTAACAAGTTTTACTCGCCCTGTGTTAAGATAGTCATCAAGTTGATCAAGTATTAATTCTCCATTATCATCTACTCCAATGTATTCTAGTTTTGCCTCTTTTTCCTTTGTCAATAGTTGCCATGGCACAATGTTACTATGATGTTCATATTCCGTAGTTACAACAATGTCATCTTTCTGGACATTTTGTCTCCCCCAAGAATATGCAATCAAGTTTATTGCTTCTGTGGTTCCTCGCACAAAGATAAGTTCTTCACGATTTTTAGCATTAATAAATTTCGCAACTTTATCTCTAGTAAGTTCGTAGGCGGCTGTTGCCTCTTCTGCAAGCTGATGTACTGCTCTGTGAATATTTGAATTGTAATTAAGATAGTAATTATGAATCGAGTCTATTACTTGAATTGGTTTTTGCGTTGTAGCCGCATTATCAAAATATACAAGAGGTTTGTTGTTGTGAACTTTACGTTGTAAAATTGGAAAATCTCTTCGAATGGTTTCAATATTTATTGTGCTGGTTTGCAAGATTTAAACTACCTCAACATAGATTTCATTTTGTTCTATTTTAACATTGTAGGTTCTAAGCGGTTTTTCGGCTGGAGCATTTTGTGGCATTCCAGTTTCAAGATTAAAAATTGAGAGATGTAGAGGACAAGTAATACCTTCCTCAGTTAGAATTCCATTAGAAAGATCAGCTTCTGCATGTGTACAAATTCTATCAGTTGCATAGATTGTACCCTTAAAATTAGTTAAGAGAAGTTTCTTGTCATGATAATCAAAACTAAACAATTCTCCTTTTCCAAGTTTTTGAATACCACATGCCTTTACCCATTCTGACAAAATACTCACCTGTATTTGTAGTGACTTTCAAAGATGTCAGTTTCACGATATCTTGTTTCTTCTACTTCAAGTATTGCCTTTAGTTTTTCATCTGTTTTTATGGTAAGATCACGGCCAAGCCATTTGGAGTCTATTAGATAATTTATCCAAGCTCTTATCTGGTAGGACATCTTTCTTGAGAGTGGTTCAAGGAATCCTTCCACAATGATCTTTTGAGCTTCTGATCTGTCAAGACATCGGGAAGCGAGATAGAACATTTGTTCATCATCAAGTTGTGCAACTGATGCAGCGTGTGTTGCTTTTACATCGTTAGTAAATATCTCAAGTCCAGGTATAGAATCGGATTTGGCACCTTTGTCAAGCAAGATAGAATGTCCTGCCAAATATGATTCTGCATGATGAGCGTGTTCTTCAATTCGTATCATTCCCTTGAATAGCGATTTTGATGTGTCTTTTAGAACAGACTTTTCTAGAACCCTGCCAGTAGTAGATGGCGCCATATGAATAAGGTTTGATGTAATATCAAATGATTGATTTTTGTTCCCAAAGACAACTTCAGTATCATTTGCAGTAGCACCGATTTCTTTTAGATAATTGTCAATTTTGTATCTTGAAAGCTGTGCTCCAAATAATCCTAGATACCAATTCATTCTAGCATCACGTGCGATGTTTCCTACTCTTGTGGAAAAGTTAATTGCGTTTTGAGCCATGGCCTGTAGTGTAACAATGTCAAGTTCACCATTTTGTTGGGCGCTGACATCTAATAGTTCAAGATACGCCTGTTGTTTTGTGTTATTTGGTGCATAAAGTTCCTGAACTATAGTAGCTTTACTGTTTTCTTCACCTATTACGATATTGCGTGAAATAGTGGATGTACCATCAACAGAAAGTGACGAGATTGCATGTATTGGTTTTTCCAAAATTAAATTTCGTGGGATGTAAATGAAGAAGCCAGAGTTGAAAAATGCATTGTTTAACGCAATAAACTTGTCTTTTTTGGGATCTGTCAATTCAAGAGATTTTTTGATTTTATCACTGTGTTCTTTGATTGCTTCCTGAATTGAGCATATGATTAGACCTTTTGATTTCAGATCAGATGGAAGATTTATTTTGTGAATGTTGGTACCGATCTGTATTACGCTTGCGTTATCTGAGATCTCAGACATTCTATCTTTTACGAGATCTGGAATCGTACTATCTGAACTTAATGAAAAGAAAATTTGATCATGATCCATCTTGTTTGCATCAGAATACTTGTTGTAAAGTGGAGACACCTCTGCAGGAAGTTCTTTGTAAATTGCAAAAGAATTTTTCCTATAATCTTTAAGCCAAGATGGTTCGTTGTTTGCAGCTGAGATTTCGTCTACATGGTTTGAATCAAGTTCGGATAAAATAAAAGAAGTCATGCCATGTCAGATAAGCAGAGGCGCAGTCTAACCGACTGAGCCATCCATTTCAAGTTTTACTAATCTATTGAGTTCTACGGCATATTCCATAGGAAGTTCCTTGGTAAATGGCTCGATGAATCCATTTACAATTAGAGTTAATGCATCTTCTTCAGAAAATCCTCTGCTCATAAGATAGAATATCTGTTCATCCCCTATCTTTCCTACAGTTGCTTCATGAGTAACTGTAGCATCTTCTTGGTTTATCTCCATGTATGGGTATGTATCTGTCTTTGAGATATCATCTAAAAGTAGTGCATCGCATCTCACGGAAGCCTTGACATTTGTTGCTCCTCTTGCGACATGTAATAGACCCCGATATGTTGTTCTTCCATTGTTTTTACTAACAGATTTTGATGTAACTCTTGATGTAGTATTAGGTGCCAAATGTACCATTTTTGCACCAGTATCTTGGTGCTGGTTCTTTCCTGCAAATGCAATAGACAATGTTTCTCCATGTGCTCTTTCTCCCAACATGTAAATTCCAGGATATTTCATTGTCAGTTTGCTTCCTATGTTTCCGTCAATCCACTCTACTCTTGCGCCTTCATATGCATAAGCTCGTTTTGTAACTAGATTGTAAACATCATTACTCCAGTTTTGGATTGTGGTATATCTGAGCTTTGCATTCTTTAATGCTACAAGTTCTACTACAGCTGAGTGAAGCGATTCTGAAGAATAGACAGGTGCAGTACATCCTTCTATGTAATGTACTTCAGATCCCTCATCGGCAATAATCAGAGTTCTTTCAAATTGTCCGATGTTTTCTGCATTGATTCTAAAGTATGCCTGTAAGGGGAGATCTACCTTAACTCCTGGTGGAACATAAATAAAAGATCCACCACTCCAGACTGCACTGTTAAGTGCTGCAAATTTGTTGTCTTCAGGAGGAATTATTTTACCAAAATATTTTCTAAAGATTTCAGGTTCTTCTTTTAGCGCACTGTCCGTGTCTAAAAATTTAACACCTTGTTTTGTCAGGTCGTCTCTTAAGTGATGATAAACAACTTCTGATTCATATTGAGCACCTACGCCAGCAAGGAATTTTTTCTCTGCTTCTGGAATTCCTAACTTATCAAAAGTATTTTTGACATCAGCTGGTACATCATCCCAATTCTTTTCGGTCTTTTCAGAAGCCTTTGCATAATAATAGATATTGTTAAAGTCGATTTTGCCCAGATCTCCGCCCCAATTTGGCATCGGTTTTTTCATGAAAACATCATATGCACGAAGCCTAAAGTCAAGCATCCATTGTGGCTCATCTTTTAGTTTGCTAATTTCTTCAACTGTTCCGCGAGAAAGACCTTTTTTGCTGAGATATACATACATCTCAGTAGAGTCCTTGAAATCATATTTACTATAATCCATATTGAGGTCTTCAGTAGTCACGTTCTTCATAACCCCGTTATATTATAAATAGATTCTACAACTGCTACGAGTTGTACAGCGGAGTAGGTCAAGCTAAATAGGTCAAGCTAATTAAAACAATTTTTTATTGTATCAAATGCACCCGAAACTGTGTGAACATCTGCAACAATTGGAGCTAGACCGAATTTTTTTAATTCATCTGCAGTAAATGGACCTATCGCAACTACTTTTGTTTTTTGTAAATCTTCTAACAATATTTTTTTATCAGAATCCATTAACATTATTTCAAAAAAGGCGTTTACTGATGACGCACTTGTAAATACTATACCATCAATCTTTTTATTTGAAAAAAGTACACGGAATTCATTCCATTGTGATGTGTCCTTGAAAGAACAAACATCATAAAGATAAATCTCTTTTACTTGTAACCCAATCTTTTCTAAAAGTTGTGCAAGAAATGGGGTAGATGCACCACTTCTTGGGATAATTACTTTTTTTCCTTCTGCATTCAGCCTTGTAAAAACTTCACCAACACCAACTGATGAGTATTTTTTTTGTGGCATGTAAGTTACTCTAATTCCTTCCTTTTCAAGGGCAGCTTTTGTTTTTGGGCCAACTGCTATCACAGTAGTATTTGCAACTGAAAGTTGAAGTTTTTCAAACTTGGAAAGTTTTCTTGCCGTATCAAATAAGAGTTTGACGGCTTTTGAGCTCATAAATACAGAAAAATCATGGTTGTCATCTCTTATAGAGTTCAGAAAATCTTCTACTATCTTTTCCCCCTTGCTTACAAGCTCAATCGTGGGAAGCGGTATCGGATTTGCGTTTGCCATTGTTATCAAGTGTATAAACTCTTCTGAATCCTCCTTAGATCGAGTTATCGCAATAGTTTTTCCAGTTATCATTTTCTCCAACCCACTATTTCTGACAAATCCACTACCTTGCCTACTACAATTATCGATGGCGGTTTAATCCTTGCCTGATACACTTTTTTTGATATATTGGAAATATTTCCTTTTACCATCCGATGTTTTGAGGTAGTACCATTTTGTATTACAGCAACAGGTGTCTTTTTATCCAAACCACCTAAGGCAAGATCCTTGCAGATATTTTCTAATCTTGAAAGACCCATCATGATAACTATTGTATCTACAGATGTGGCAAGCTTTTTCCATTTTACAGATGTTTTTGTTTTTTTAGCGTCTTCATGACCTGTTACAAACGCAACAGAAGATGAATGGTCCCTATGGGTAAGCGGGATTCCAGAATATTCTGCAGAACCAATTCCAGATGTTATACCTGGAATCAATTCAAATTTTATTTTATTTGCTCGAAGAAATTCTGCTTCTTCTCCCCCCCTTCCAAAGATGAATGGGTCGCCTCCTTTGAGTCTAATAACATTTTTTTTCTTTTTTGCAAACTTTACCATAAGTTCATTTGTTGTGTTTTGATGTTTGTAATCATCTCCGACGTTTCTACCTACGTAAATTTTTTCAGCTCTCTTAGGAATCATAGCCAATGTTTCTTTGCTTATCAATCTATCATAAAGCACAACATCTGCTTTTTTGATTGCCTCTATAGCTTTTAACGTGATAAGTTTAGGATCACCAGGTCCTGCTCCAACTATGTAAACTCTTCCAGTCATTTTTTATTCCATTCCTCTACTTTTTCTCTCCAGTTTTTTGCAAGATCTGCTATTCCTTTTTTTGTAAGCTCTGATGCAGCTTGTTTTCCAAGTTCAACTGCTTGCATAAAGTCTCCGGTACGTTCCACGTTAATTGATTTGCTGCCATCAACAGAATAAACGATAACATTAAGAGTCAGTCTGTCACCTTTTTTCTCGGCAATTGCACCAACTGGGAACCTACAACCCGAATCTACAAAAACCGAAAGCGATCTTTCAGCTTCTACTTCATACCTAGAATCTAGATCTTCTATTTTCCTCAATATTTCAATTAAAGAGGGATTGTCTTTTCTTGATACTATTGCAATTGCTCCTTGCCCAGGAGAGGGTGGAAAATCCTTTGTAGAGAGTCTTTCAAACTTTACGTCAAGCCCAAGTCTTGAAATTCCTGCTTGCGCTAGAACAACTGCATCAAACTCTCCTTGTTGTATTTTTCTTATTCTTGTTTCTATGTTTCCTCGGATTGGTTTTACGATAAGATCTGGTCTTATTCTCCATATCTGTACTGCTCTACGCAAACTACTTGTTCCAACTTTTGATCCTTTTTTTATTGTTAGAAGTGTGCTATCGTCTTTTGAGATAAAGACATCATTAGGATCTTCTCTTTTAGGTATGCATGCCAAGACAAGATCGTTAAGAAGCTTCGATGGCACGTCTTTTAGACTGTGAACTGCAAAGTCGACTTTTTTTTCTGCAACTGCACGGTCAATCTCTTTTTCAAATATTCCTTTTTGGTTTATTGTAAAGAGTGGTCGTGCATCTGTATCGCCCTTAGTTTTTATTGTAACAATTTCAAATTCAATTTCAGGTGATCCTTTTTTCAGCTCTGAAATAACCCAATTTGTCTGCGCAAGTGAGAGGAGACTACCCCTCGTACCTATTTTATACTTCAATCCTTCACCGCTTTAAGAGATTTATCATATGCTTCTATTGTTTTATCCAAGTCGTCAAGTGTGAGTGCGTCTGATAGGAAAACAGTTTCGAATTGAGACGGTGCAATAAAAATACCATTTTTTAGCAATGCATTGAATAATTTTTTGAATTTTTTTACATCTGCTTTTTTTGCTGATACATAATCTTTCACAGGAGCATTTGTGAAGAAGATCTGAAACATTGAACTGATTGCATTAACCTGATGTGGAATCTTCATATCATTTGCTAAATCTTGTAATGCTCTTGTCAGAATAGTACAGAATATGTCAAGTTTAGGATATAGTTTGTTCTTGTATTTGTTTATAGTTTTGACAGAGGCTATAGCAGCTGCTACTGAAACTGGATTGCCTGCATATGTGCTTGCTTGATACACCTTTCCTTGAGGAGCAAGTTGATCCATAATGTCTTTTCTTCCACCGACAGCTGCGATTACAAAGCCATTGCCAAGAGCTTTTCCCAGTGTCACAATATCGGGTTTTATGGAAAAATATTGCTGTGCTCCTCCAGTAGACATTCTAAATCCAGTTACAACTTCATCAAATATGAGTGGCACATCATGGTCCTTTGTTATTTTTCTAATTTCTGAAAGGAAATTTTTTCGAGGTAAAATAAGCCCCATGTTTGCCAAGACTGGTTCTACAATTACACCTGCAACATCTTTTTGTTTTTCAAGAACAGAACATAGTTCTTGGGAGTTGTTATATTGTACCACGAGTGTGTTCTTAGAAACTTCTTCCAATCCTCCTTCTGAAACAGAAATTCCATTATGGGCTGCACCTGAACCTGCTTTTACAAGCACGTAATCATGGGCACCATGGTAACAGCCTTCAAATTTTACGATCTTTTTCTTTTTTGTGAAACCACGGGCAAGCCTTATTGCAGTCATTGTTGCTTCACTTCCTGTATTTACTAGTCTGATCTTTTCCATAGATGGATAATTTTCTCTAATCATTTCAGACAATCCTACTTCAAGATCTGTTGGCGCGCAATACAAGGTACCTTTATTTAATTGTGATAAAACAGCTTCAAGAATCTCTTTTCTTCTGTGACCCAAAAGTAATGCGCCGTAACCATTACAAAAATCAAGATAATGTTTACCATCCACATCCCAAATTGTATTTCCCTTTGCTTTTTTTACAAAAAATGGATATGGATCATAAAATCTGACAGGACTGTTTATTCCATATGGAATAACTTTTTTTGCACGCAAAAAGAGGCTTTTGGAATTTGACATTGCATAAATGTAGAACAGATATTATTATAATCTATGCTAGAAATTCCACTAGTAGAATATATTTTTGATTAGAACAGATTGTTAAAGTTTTCCTGCTTCACATTTAATTACTACATCATCGGTGGAGTTTTCCCCAATGTTACATAAGTCATGTTCATCTCCACCATCAATAATATCAAATCCAGAGTTGCCGTTTATCTTATCTTCTCCAGAACCACCACGTATGATATCATTTCCATTATCTCCAGCGATCTTGTCTTCACCATCATTTCCAAAGATAATGTCGTCACCTTCTCCTCCAACTATACAGTCATCGCCTCCTTCTCCTGAGATAATATCATTACCTTCTAGACCAAACACCAGATCAGCCAAGTTTGTACCTGTCAAGATATCATCAATCTTCCCACCAATTATCAAATTAAATGATGATGCTGGTTTTCCACATGCTTGAACAGTTATAGTTTGGGTCAGATTTTCTGAGTTACCAAATTGATCTGTTACATTCCATGTTACAATAGTTTCACCTAGTGGGAATGTAATTGGTGCATTGTTTGTAATCAATGGATCTGGATCAATGATGTCTGTGGCTGCTGCCTTGCCAATTATTACAATGGTTTCAAGTGAAGTTGCATCAATGGTAACGTCATCTGGTACTGTTAATTGTGGTCCTGTAGTGTCAATCACTGTTATCTTTTGTTTTGAAATTGCAGAGTTTCCAGAAGGATCAGTTGCAGTCCAAGTAACTAATGTTTCACCAAATGGAAATGCGTCAGGGGCATCATTTGAAATGGAATCTATTCCCATGATGTCCTTTGCTACCGCCGTACCAATAGCGAGGATATTGTTTGTCAAAGATGTTGCTTCTGCAGTGACATTTTCTGGCGCAGTTATTGTTGGTGGGGTCGTGTCAATCACCGTTATAGTCTGAGTATCAATTGCAGAGTTTCCAGAAGGATCAGTTGCAGTCCAAGTAACTATTGTTTCACCAAATGGAAATGCATCAGGAGAATCATTTGAAATAGTAACTCTTCCTGCTGCATCAGAGGAGGAAGCATCACCGAGTGTTACAAAGTTTTGTATAGGATCTGTTGCTTCAACCGTAATATCATCCGGTGATGAAATCGATGGTTTAGTGGTATCTGCAATTTTCACAATTTGTGATGCGGTAGATACATTCCCGGCTGCATCAGTTGCAGTCCAAGTTACTATTGTCTCCCCTACTGGAAAGACGGAAGGCGAGTCATTAGTTATTGTTGTTACGTTAACATTATCGTCTGCAGAAGCATCACCAAGAGATACAATGTTATTATCTGGAGAGGATGCTTCGATTTCCACGTCATTTGGTATCTTTATCGTGGGTGCAGTAGTGTCTACTATTGTAACTTTCTGAGTACCAGATGCAGAATTACCAGATTGATCTGTTGCAGTCCATGTTACTATTGTTTCTCCAAGTAAAAATTCAGATGGAGCGTCATTTGTAATAGATGAAACCCGCAGTAAGTCATCAGCAGTTCCTTGCCCAATCTCAACAGGATTCTTTTCGGCAGATATTGCTTCATAAACTACATCATCAGGTACAACCAATATTGGAGATGTAGTATCAACTACAGTGATTTTTTGAATGGCAGAATAAGAAAGGCCTGAAACATCGGTTGTGGTCCATGTTACAGTTGTTAACCCAAGTGGAAATACTTCTGGTGCATCATTTGTAATTGATTGAATACCAACTAGATCTGAAGCTTTAGATTCTCCAATGTTTACAATGTTTTCTAATTCACTTGTAGCTTCGACTACAATGTCACTAGGGGCTGTTAGGACTGGAGGCGTAGTATCTTTTATTATTATTTTTTGTGTTGCAGTTGCAATGTGGTTTGTTGTATCTGTTGCAGTCCATGTTACTATTGTTTCCCCTACTGGAAATACTTCTGGTGCATCATTTGTAATTGATTGAATACCAACAAAGTCGGCAGCTGTTGCTTGACCTAATACTATTGTATTTTCTGTCGCTGAGGTTGCTTCTGCTTCAACATCATCTGGGGTAACGATTGAAGGAATCGTAGTATCAACAACATCAATCTTTTGTGTAGTTGTTGCAACATTTCCAGCGGTATCTGTTGAGGTCCAAGTTACTATTGTTTCTCCAAGTGGGAAGACAGATGGAGCATCGTTGGTTATTATAGGATTTGAATCAACAGTATCTATCGTACTAGCGGAACCTACTGAAACAGAATTTTCTGTTGGAGATAAAGCCTCAAAGACCAAATCACCTGGGGCCTTTATAGTGGGTGCAGTTGTATCAACTATGGTTATTTTCTGAATGGCGCTAGCAGAATTACCATGATTATCTATTGTAATCCATGTTACTATTGTTTCTCCAAGTGGGAAGACAGATGGAGCATCGTTGGTTATCGATGATATTCCTGTTATATCACTTGCATTAGCATCTCCAATAAGGACAGTATTTCCGGATGAGCTTGTTGCTTCTTCTATAATATCAGATGGTACAGTAATAATCGGATTTGTTGTATCTATTATAGTGACAGTTTGAGTAGAATCGACCGTGTTACCTGAAGTATCTTTTGCAGTCCATATTATTGTAGTAAGACCGATCGGGAATGAATCAGGAGCGTTGTTTGTAACCGCTCCTACACCGATAATATCAGAAGCAATGGCATCCCCTAATTGCACGAAATTTAACGTAGGATCTATTGCTTCAGTAACTATATCTTTTGGTACTTCAAGTTGTGGAGCAGTGGTATCTATTATTGATATTGTTTGATTTGCAGAAACTGAATTTCCTGAAGTATCTACCGCAGTCCATGTTACAACAGTTTTGCCAAAGACAAAATGGGGTGGTGCGTCATTTGTTATAGAGTAAATGCCAATAACATCTTGTGCTGTTGCTTCACCGATGGAGACTAGATTATTTTCTGGACTTGAAGCTTCTGAAGTAACATCAGCTGGAAGGATGAGTATAGGAGGTGTAGAATCAACTACAGTAACTTTTTGTGATGCTACAGACCAGTTACCATCTGTATCAGTAGCATTCCAATTCACTATTGTTTCTCCAAGTGGAAATACTGGTGGAGCATTGTTTGTTATTGTAACATATTGGATATCTGTTGCTATTGCTTGATCAATTGATTCTGGATTCCCAGTTGGAGAAACTGCTTCAAATACTACATCAGGCGGTGGAGTTATTGTAGGTGCAGTAGTATCAATTATTTTGACTTTTTGTGTGGTCGTTGAAATATTTCCAGATGTGTCAATTGCAGTCCATGTAATTATTGTTGTTCCAAGTGGAAATACTGAAGGGCCATCATTTGTGATTGATTTAATTTCACCATTGTCAGTTACAGTGACATCTCCTAAAACTACATTATTATCAGTAATACTTATGGCTTCAACTACAATGTCAAATGGCGCAGAGATGTATGGTTTAGTTGTGTCCTGAACAGTAATAACTTGTTTTGAGCTTGCACTATTACCAGCATTATCTGTAGCTGTCCAAGTTACTATAGTATCGCCAATCCTAAAAAAGGACGGTGCATCACTTGTGATTGTAACTACACCAACTACATCAGATGCTGAAGGAATACCAAGTTCTACCGAATTAGTATCAATGTTTGTTGCTTCTACAATCACAGAAGGGGGTGCTGCAATAACTGGAGAGGTTGTATCTACTACAGTAATAGTCTGCGTTGCTTTAGCAACGTTTCCAGAGGCATCAGTTGCTGTCCATGTGACTAATGTTTTGCCAAGTGGAAACTTTTCTGGAGCATTGTTTACAATAGAAGCAATTCCACTAGCATCAGTAGCTGTGGCTTGACCAATAGAAACAGTGCTTAAGATTCCATTTGCCTCTACTACTATCTCTGAAGGAGCTGTGATTACTGGGTTTGTCTTATCATTTGACAAAGGCGATAGAGGTGAAAGTGTACTGATTGATTGCGAAGTTTCAGTTCTTGGTTGCGATGATTTGGAAAATTTCTGAATTCTATGATTACTACTATCTACAACAAAGACATTTCCATTAGTATCAACGACTGCATCTTTTGGATTATTAAAATTACCATTTGTTTTTCCCTGACTTCCCCATGAAGACGATGAATTACCATCTCTGTCAATTTTGACAATTCTGTTGTTACCAGTATCCGCGACATAGATATTACCAGAAGAATCAATGTCTAGTCCTTGTGGAGACCTTAAGCTATTACCAGAAGATACGTCAAAACTTTTAAGAAAAACTCCATCTAATGTGAATTTTTGAATTCTGTCATTACCTGAATCTGAAACATATACACTTCCTTGTGAATCTGTACTTACACCACGCGGATTAAGAAATTGACCATTACCCTGACCACTACTTCCTATTGATAGTAGAAATTTTCCATCAGATGAAAATTTTTGAACTCTGCTATTTCCTGTGTCGGCGACGTAGACATCACCATTGATATCAACTGCGATGTTTTGAGGTAACAAAAATTTACCAGTTTCCGTTCCCTTGCTTCCCCACTGGGTAATGTATTTTCCTGATGTGTCGAATTTTTGAACGCGGTTTAATTCGTTGTCAACAACATAAACAGAGTCTTTGCCTATTGCAATTCCTGCTGGAACTTGGAATTGACCATTTCCAGATCCTTTTATCCCCCAAGTATGCAAAAAGTTCCCATCATTATCAAACTTTTGAATTCTTCTGTTTCCATAATCAGTCACATAGACATTTCCAGCAGAATCTAATGCCAAGTCTTGAGGAAAAGAGAACAGACCAGCTGTCTGAAGCCCCTCAGAACCCCACTTTTTTAAGTAAGAAGGAATTGTTTCAGCTTCTGCATTTTGAATAATCACACAATACATTATGCTAACTATAATCCCAAATACTACTAGAGTGAGTCTCTTCAACTGTTATTGATTCAAAAATACCAAAAAGATCTCAAGAGTTAGGAATTGTTTGGGTTTTTGTCAATTTTTGGTTGGTTTAGAAGGGTTTGTTGACCTCTCTTGTGAACACATAGCTTGCCAAAGCCACCATTATAATAACAAAACCAGAAATTACTGCAAGTTCTAGAACAACAGATGCTGCTTGTGCGGTCCCAGTCATCATACCTCTAATCAATAAAACTGAATAGGTAACTGGATTTAGCTTTGCAACAACTGCTAACCAATCAGGAACAAGCTCAAGTGGAAAAAGCGCTGGGCTTAGCATAAAAAGTGGCATGCCAAGAAAATTGACTACACCCCAGAAGGTCTCCTGTGATTTGGCAGTAGCTGCTACTACAACCGAAATCCCAGAAAATCCAAGTGAAAACAGTATCACAATTAACATTATGGGAATAAACATCAAAGGGTTTACAAAATTTACACCTATCGCAATTGCAATTCCCAAGATTAAACTTGCTTGTAATGCAGAAACCAGAGAAATGGCTAACATCTTACCAAGTGCAATCGATGATCTAGAAATTGGTGATGTCAATGCCTTGTTCATAAAACCATATCTTCTATCCCAGAGTGTGTTCACCCCACCAAATATGCTTGTAAAAATTGCAGTAAGAATTATGACACCGGGTGTCATAAATTCAATGTAAGACAGATCATACCCAACAGATTTTATCAATGGTTGCGTTCCTGCAAAGGTATTTCCAATAACTATTATCCAAATCGCCGGTTGGATTAATCTTATTAAAACTCCGCTACGTGATTTTCTGTATCTTTTCATTTCACGCCAGAAAATTGTATATGTATCTGATAGTATCATGCTCTGAGTCTCCTCATCTTTTCTCGTTCTTTTTTATTGTTGTAGCCTCCATTTTCGTCGCGAAGTTCTTTTCCAGTATATGAAAGAAAGACATCATCAAGAGTTGGTTTTGTAAGCGAGATTGATTCTATTTTTATTCCAACCTTTGGTGAGAGCTCGAATATTTTTGGCATTACTTGATTTCCATTAGTTGAAAATACGGTTATTTCTTCTCCATTAGTCTTTATGTCTTTTACAAGTTGAATTTTTTGAATTTCAGAAATCAGACTTTCTAAATTTGCATCGGAATCAATCTCAAACACGATAACATCGTTACCAAGTGCATTTTTGAGTGAAACCGGTGAATTGGTAACTTTGATCTTTCCATGGTCTATTATTGAGATATTATTGCAAAGTCTGTCTGCTTCTTCCATATAATGCGTTGTAAGAAATATGGACATGTCGTATTCTTTGTGTATTTTTTTTATATACTCCCAGATTTTATATCTTGTTTGTATATCAAGTCCTAGCGTTGGTTCATCCAAAAAAAGAACTTTAGGTCTGTGCAGCAAACCTCCCGCAATGTCAAGTCTTTTTCTCATTCCGCCAGAGTAAGCATTTACAGAATCGTGCTGCCTATCTGAAAGATCTACTAGATTGAGGATCTCATCTATTCTGTTTTTTACGAGATCTTTTTGTATGTGGTTTAGTCTTGCTTGCAATTCAAGGTTTTCTCTTCCAGTAAGATATTCATCAACAGTAGAGTCTTGTTGTACATATCCTATCATTTCTCTGACTTTTTTTGCTTGTAATACAACATCATAACCTGCAACATGCGCTGTTCCCAATGTTGGCTTTAGCAATGTTGTCAAAATCATAATAGTAGTACTTTTTCCAGCTCCGTTTGGACCCAAGAAACCAAAGATCTCCCCATCATCTACTTTAATGGAAACTTCATCTACTGCTTTTAATCCATTTTCGTAAATTTTAGAAAGGGATTTTGTTTCTATAGCGTACAATAAGAAAAGGGGATTTTTTGTATTATTAATTGTTAACAGAGCAAAAAATAGAAGAGTTTACTCTTTGTATTCATCTTTTGTTAGTCGTAAAATTACTTTTTCGCCTATTCCCCAAATCTCGCTTTTAGGAAATACTCGTTTACCAAAGAGTCCTTCGGTGACTTCAATTGACAGTAGCTCGTTTGTGTCAGGTTCACGGTGCAACTTCTTTACCTTGCCTATTTTTTTTCCATCAATATCCACAACAGGAATGTCGCATCTTATTGGCGGAGTAGAGAGCAAAACTGACTCATCTGTAAACCTGTCGATATAATCTCTTGACAGATCATAGTCTTTATGAAATCCTGCGCTAACAGTAATCCCAGTTACTTCAAGAGTGTTCTGGTTTATGTGTATGTGTTTTATCTTGCCGTATTGGATTCCTTCTCTGTCTATGACTGTTTTTCCAGAAAACTCGTCAGCTGTTATCAAATTTCTGACTTCTTTCAATCTTGTTGCCATGCACAAGAGTTTAGTTTTTGGTTTATCGTATAATGTATCAGAGTTTTCAATCCAAGGGGTTAAATTATTTAGAACAAGACAAAAGCTGTGAATCTGCAAGAGAGCCAAGTTTTTAAAGCTATATTTATTACAAGAGGCAGAAATACTGGCAAGCCACATGCGGTTGAGTTGAGGGCAGTGTATTATAATAAGATGATATATTTTTCACGTAGAAATCAAAACAGTGATTGGTTAAAAAATGCAATGGCTATTCCCGATGTCATAATAGAGTATGATAANNGTTCTACAAGTTAAATTATATGAATAATCGTTGTCATGCCACGCCTTTCAACCTCCTGACCATCCACGGTTTCTGAAACTATAAGTGTAAAAGATATCAAGTCACGTTGTTTGCATCCTAAGGCATTCATCTTAAGGATAGCATCAAGAAAATCGAATTCAACTTCAGATATGTTTGATTCATCAACTGTGACGTCTTTTCCTGTGGTGCTAATCAAAAAACGCTTGTCTTTTTGGTGCCAACCAAGTTTGACTTTGCGCCCTTCACGCCCTACCGATTTTACGTGTATATCAATTATTTCAGATTTTGCCATAGTATAGCCAGAAGTATTATTTACAAAGATGCCAATTTGAAATGGATATCCAGCTGTGCTCTCTGCCATTTTTTGTATTCCATCATTCATTACTACATCAACACCTTTTATCGTGGTAGCAACTTTGGCAATCCATTCATTTGTTCTTCCTACAGTTGCAAAAATTCTGTCGCGTCGTCTTTTGTCTTCTTCTAAAGGAAGTTTGTAATAATCTACCCAAGCAAGATAGTCATCGCTAATGTCTTTTATGAACTGCATACATGTAACTTTATAATCCTCTACATTATCGGTTCTTT
>DUJB01000080.1 GCA_013330055.1 Nitrosopumilaceae archaeon | reverse complement strand
GACACGAGTTTGGCCATGCATTAGGCCTTAGGCACTCTGATTTTACAGATGATCTGATGTTTGGTATCGTTCCAGTTCCAGCTTATGTTTCAGTACATCATATTGGTACGTTGGTATCCATGTATGAGAATCTCATAACTCCTTCCAACTCTGGCATAAAGACCTGAATCAGTTTTGGCTAATATCAAACTAACATAGTTTGATCTCTTGCAATTNNCACTTGGCATTATCTAATTTATTGGATCATTTGTTAGTATTATTTATTAGCCGAGTTAATAGGTAAGAATTAGAGGATAACTTCATGTTACGATATAATCACATCATATTATTTACAATTTCATTCGCACTAGTGCTGTCATTTTCTTTACCTGTCTATGCTCAGACCCCGCCAAGCTCACCTCAATTTCTTAGTGCAACTGCGGCGTCGTCTTCTCAGGTTAACCTCTCATGGACTGCTCCATCAAGCAGTTCTACCATAACAGGATACAAAATCGAAGTAAAACCAGTTTCCGGTTCTTATCCTGCCAGTCCACTTGTGACAAATACCGGAAACGCTGGAACAACTTATTCCCACACCGGTGTTGCAGCTGGTCAATACATTTATCGAGTTTCTGCTATCAACCAGTATGGTGTTGGTTCCACATCGCCTGAAGCCTTTGTTGAAATTCTAGCATCGCAAAACATTGTACCTGGAGTACCAACAAATGTTTCTGCTACTGCAGTCTCTCCAACCCAGATAAATCTTAGTTGGAGTGCACCAGCATACAATGGTGGACCAACGGTTACTGGCTATAGAATTGATCTGAAAATTGGTTCAGGTTCTTACAGCACATTTAGTTCCAACACAGGCCCTGTTAACTTATTTTCCCATCTTGGCTTAACAACTGGTACAACATATTATTACAAAGTTTATGCGATAAACTCCGTAGGGCCTGGTAACGCATCAACTGAAGTTTCTGCTACACCAACGTCATCATCATCTTCAACTGTACCAAATCCACCAACCAATCTTGTAGCTACACAGACCACTACAACACAAATTGATCTTTCATGGACTGCACCGTCCAGTAGTACAACTATTACAGGATACAAGATCGAAGAAAGAGCAGGAAGCGGTTCATTCATTACAGTTGCAACTACTGGAAACGTAAACACATTTTCACGAACTGGTCTTACATCTGGTGTTACATACACTTACAAAGTTTCAGCAATAAACTCAGTAGGAACTGGCAGTCCTTCAAACGAGGCAACTCCTGGACAGACATCAACAGGTGGAGTTCCAAACGCCCCTACCAACCTGANNTAAATCCTAATACTGGAATAACAACATCATATACTCATAGTGGTCTAACTACTGGTACAACATACTATTACAAAGTTTATGCAATAAACTCTGCTGGGGCAAGCAGCGCAGCAGAGACGTCTGGAAAACCAACAAGTTCTAATGTTCCAACCAGTCTTACAACGATTCTAGCTTCGCCAACCACATTGAAACTTTGTTGGTATGCCCCAACAGAAACTTTTGGGCAAAATATTTCAGGTTACAAAATTGAAAGGAAATATTCAACAGTCTGGGTTGATTTTATTGAAAATACAAATTCTAAAACAACATCTCATACACTTAGTGGCTTGAGCACTGGTGAAGCATACACATTTTCAGTATCAGCAATTTATCCACTTGGTGCCAGTGGCAGATCAAACGAAGTCACAGTAACTTTAACATCAACATCAAGTTCTAGTGCCTCCTGTCCTACTATCAGTTCTGGCTCCACTGGAACGCCTACTCCTACTCCTACACCAACATCTGGAAACGTGCCAAATCCACCAACCAACCTCTTTGCCAAGGCAGTATCAAAAACAAAGATAAACTTGTTTTGGGCTGCACCAACCAATACTGGCGGATATCCAATAATAGGATACAAAGTAGAAGAAAAAAGCGGTTCTTCATGGAATACTATTACATCAAGTACTGGTTCAACATCCACAACATTTTCCAAGGAAAGCCTNNCTTACAGGTTACAAAATATCACAAAAAGTAAGTTCTAGTAGCTATCTTACTGTAGTACAGAATACACTAAACACCAAGACATGGTATGTTCATTCAAATCTTTCTCCTGCGACAACTTATACTTACAAAATTACTGCAATAAATTCTGAAGGTGAAGGTAATCCATCAAACGAAGCATTTGGAACAACTTTTTCATCTTCAGGTACACCAACCCCGACCCCTACGCCTACTCCAACACCTACCCCCACACCAACTACCAAACCTTCAATTGGAAGAGTCAAGGTTCAAGATACTGATTTTACTCTAAGATATGAAATTACAGGAGCCAGAGTATCGTCATCAGAAATTGATACAGACACAAACTCACTTCTCATAGATTTGCAAACAACAGATGATGGAGAAATAACTGTAACTATTCCAAGGCCGCTCATTGACGCAAAGAAACCTAATGATAGAGACGATGAGTTCTTTGTCCTAGTAGATGGTGAAGAAGCATCATTCACTGAAGAAGTCACAGAAGATTCTAGAATTCTATCAATTAAATTTCCTGATGAAACAACCTGGATTGAAGTATATGGAACCCAATCAATACCAGAGTTTCCAATTGCAGCTCTNNTAATTCAGTGAAATAACTTAACTCAGATATGTAAATTAAGAATTACAAACCTTACAACCACAACTCATCATTCCTGCTTTGCCCATGCATTGATCATGCTTTTCTTCTGAACATTTGTGGCAAATTATCACTGAACTCATTATTTCTTCAAC
The DNA here is from genome assembly GCA_013330055.1 of Nitrosopumilaceae archaeon. GTDB lineage: Archaea > Thermoproteota > Nitrososphaeria > Nitrososphaerales > Nitrosopumilaceae > UBA8516 > UBA8516 sp8516u. Next base: position 4,635 of record DUJB01000080.1, on the reverse strand, counting down.
TCTAATACTCTCGTTTAGAATATGTATGTATATCAGAATGAAGAAATTAATTTGTTGATAAAAAAACGTGAAATTCCAATCGAGATCGATGATCACTTCAAACTTTTTGGAAAAGAACCTTGGGAGGTTGATTATGGAGAAAGATGCCCTATCTGCAAAGTCAGAATAGACGAATATGGATTTTGTTCGTGTGGTTCGGGAAGTAATTGAATTCATTTTTAATTATAACATTTCATTTGCTTTAAATAAAATACACAAGTGTAATACAGCATGACTTGTCTTTTCTGTCAAATACTTGACGGAAAAATTCCTGCTCATTTCATTTATGAAGATGATTCTCATGTTGCAATAATGGACAAGTATCCAATACATAGAGGACATTCACTTGTAATTCCTCGGAAGCACCATGAAAAAATCACTGACATGAACGTGGGAGAAGTTTCTGATCTTTTTTCAAAGGTTCCATCCATCTCTCGTGCAGTAATAGAAGCTACTGGTGCTGATGGTTTTAACATCGGGCAAAATAATGGAAGGGCCGCAAATCAAATCATTCCACATGTTCACGTGCATGTGATACCAAGATATACTAGGATAGGTGTGGCGTGGCCAAAAAGAAGCATTGCAGATGATAAAGAACTTGAAGGACTGGCAGCTAAAATTAGAAAATGTATGAAATCAGTCTGATTTTTTTTCTAGTGGTTTGTCATCTATGCTTATTGTGAGACGGTGTTTCTTTATGTATTTGAATAACACATCAGGGTTTTCGATTTTATAATAACGCATCAAACTTTGAATGTTCTTATCATCAAANNCCTATTCCGCTTTTGGCATCGCGTCTGGTCAAGATTTTCCCATTTTGAAAGGCAATCATGGTAGGAACCATCTGTATGTCAAATCTGTCCCAAAGTGGATTTTCATCCTCATTTACAAGGGCAGCTTTTTTCTGGATTTTATCTGAACTTATTTCTTCAAAGGTCGGCTTAAAATTTGCACAATAAGGACACCAATCAGCATAAAATAATACCAATGTCTTTGTACTGTTGTCTAGTACTTTGGAGTCAAATTCNNCAACAATGTCTCTCTCTGTTGCTTCCGAATCCATACTTTTACAATTTGGACATGGAGATCGTAACAGCTCTTGAATTCTCTGAATTACTTTGGGTCTTTCTAAAATTTCAGTCTGAATATTTTGACATCGCTTGCATGTGACGTCCATTTTTCTCAGATTTGTATCATCAGTAATTATTATAGTATCTACAACATTTCTTTTTAAAAGTTCAATTATTTCCTTTAATCCATAAGTTGCCATGCCTCGAGAATTGTTGATGTCATTGAAGAGTTTCTCGACTAGTTTTTTTTCTTCCACCATTCTGTAATCTGACAAAACTTCTTGTGCCCTTGCAAAAGCTTCGCGCACTCCTTCTGAACCTGCATATGATGTATCCAAAGTAGCAATTATCATGTTTTGTAGTCTGTATTCAAGATANNTGCAGATTGTCCTCCCTGTCTGTGTTTTCCTGCAACTCCAGACGATGTTTCAGACAACACCTCAAGCTTGTCTCCATGTAAAAGGCCCCATCCAGCATCTTTTGCATCAATAGCTAAAAATCCGATCAGGTTGTCGTCTTTTAGCATGTCTTTTAGCAGGTCTACATGAAAGTGATCGTCGCATCTGTACAGAAATGTCTGAAGTTCTTTTGGCGGTTCAAGTTCAAACATTTTGATTACCTCGCTACCTATGGGCCCACCTCCTTCTGGAGGTAATGCTCCGCAAAAAATGACCAGTCCTTTGTCTGGCGGTTTTTTGTATAATTTTAATCGCTGAATTACGCGAGAAAGCGCATCTACTACATGAGTTCGTGTAAGGTCTGATTTTATGTTGTCTGCAGTTCCCTGTTCTTCACGTAAACCGTTTATCACTTCATGTAATGCTTTTTTTGGTGGCATGTAAAGCGAGATTAACTCTGTTCCACGGCCTGACTTGTCAGAAAGATCTTCTAATGTTTTTCTTAATTTGTACAGTTTTACTGAATCTTGTTTTTCAAGAGTAGGTTTGACCATGACTTGACCCTCCTAGTTCAGAATATTAAGTTTGGTTAATTGTAAAATTAGAATTCTGTTTGACAGAATACAATGCACGATATTATGATCTTCAATTGAGGTCATGATGTATCGTTATGATGTTTTGGTTTCTTTAATTACTTTAAGAACTTCGTCTACTATTTTTATATAATTAGCATCTGTGTCTGCACTTAACAATAAAAGATCGTTTTCAAATGGAACTGTAAACCGTATCACCTTCTCATATTTCGTAAGAGAAAATTCTTCTTTTCCAATGTCATGGGAAAGGTGTTCGCGTGTCTCATGTCTGAGCTTTGCATAATATATTGACATTTGAATCTGTTCTGAAGTGATCATGCTTGATGTGTTGTCACGCATTCTATTGCAAACCATCTCGCCTTGATGTGTATATACACCAACAAAACGTATGGCTTGATCAATCTTCATAGTTTTTTCACACATGGTATCGTAAATCATAAAAATTTCTTTAATNNGTATCAAGGACTTGTCTAAAAACTGAAAGTGGTTGATTTCCAACTATCTTTACTACTTTGTTATCAGTAATTACCAAAAATGATGGCGTGGCATCGATCCCAATATTTTTACCAAATTTTTCATTATCAAGTACTTTTTGTTTGTATTTATTGTCATCCATGCATTTGTTAAATTGATTTACATCGAGGTTTACTGTTTTGGCAAATTGTAAAAGAGAGTCTTTGGTTACCCATCCAGTATTTTCGCCTTCCCAATTTTTGTAAGTTTCATCATGATATTCCCAATATTTTCCTTGATCATTTGCACAGTATGACCCTTGTGCAGCAAGAACAGAATTGGGGCCATTTAGTGGAAAGTCTCGAAATACAAAGTTGATCTTTCCAGTGTTTACATATTCTTCAATTATGACATCTTTACTGGATTGATGAAATCTATAACAATACGTGCACTGGTAGTCTCCCCATTCTAATAGAGTAATTTTTGCATTAGAATTTCCCATGACTGGAGAACCATTTTGAATTAATGTCTGTGCAGTTGTTTTTTCTTGCACGTCTCCACTTTGATATTGTAAATAGAGTGCAACAATTATTCCAATAACGACAGGTATGGCAATGAGGTAGTATTTTTTCACATTTGCGTTGGATTTTGAATCGAATATTAAGATTGTTAATCAAANNATTATTATTGATTGTAACCAAGCTTACGCAGACGCTTTAATGTACTCAAAGGATGAAATTATCGGCAAGGCAATTTTCGATCATACTGCAGACAATGATCTTGAAAAAATCCGTGAATCATTTAAAAATTGGAGAAGAGCAGGAAAAGTAAACAGTAAAGAAATTTGGCTAAGAAGAAAGAACGGCACTATTTTTCCAACATTGCTAAGTGCAACTTCATTATATGATGGGAATGGAAATCTAGTTGGTAGCAATACTGCTATCACTGATATTACTGAACTTTATGAAGCAAGAAAAAAACTCCAACAAAAAGAACTACAAATCGAAAATCAACTTGAAGAACTCCAAAGATTACAAAAATCAAAAAATGAGTTTATTTCAATAGTTACACATGAACTAAAAACGCCTCTTGTTCCCATAAAGGGGTATATCGATTTGCTCTTGTTAGAAAAATTTGGAACACTAAATGATGCTCAAAAAGAAAGGATGGCGATTGTAAAACAAAGCATTCAGGTATTGCTTAGACTTGTGTCTGATCTTTTAGATACACAAAAAATTGAACTCCGGCAACTAAAACTAAATAAGGAAAGCCATGATCTTGTAGAGCTAATTTCACATGTTATCGATACCATAAAGGAAGACGCAAATAAAAACGAAATTACTATAACAAAAAATGTTCCTAAAACATGCACCTGCTTTTGTGATAGAATGAGGCTAGAACAAGTTCTTACAAATGTTATTTCTAATAGCTTGGATTTTTGCCCAAAAGGTACAGGCGTGATTGATATTGCATTAACAAACGAGAACAACCAGGTAAAACTGACGATATCTGATAATGGGATGGGGATTGAAAAAGAGAAACTTGGTAACCTATTTGTGAAATTTTACCAGGCAGATAGCACTGCATCACGAGAACATGGGGGAAGCGGTCTAGGACTTGCAGTTTGTAAGGGTGTCATAGAAAGTCATGGTGGAAAAATTTGGGCAGAATCCGAAGGTCTTGGAAAAGGAATGAAGATTTACATTCTCTTGCCTGTAGAATAACAACAAATTCTTTTCACACAATTACATAAATGAATTAGATAGCAATCCAAGTTCTAAAAAGAATGAAAAATTTTGATGGCCCTTTTGGGTTATTAAATATAAAGAGTGATGCTAAGATTGTTAAAATTCAATTATGAGTTAAAATATCATATTATCCTTGCGTGATTTAATTAAAACATTACAAAGAGTGGTTTCAAGAAGAGGTTCAAGTAAAGTATTGTCATTTAGTGCTCCACATGTCTTCAAGGCTTTACAATTGTTATACAAAGATCCATACGTGAGCAGAACTTCTTTTTGTAATGAACTTCATATGGGTGAAGGTGCTGTAAAAACTCTGATTCTGCACTTAAAAGAAGAG
>DUJB01000078.1 GCA_013330055.1 Nitrosopumilaceae archaeon | reverse complement strand
CCAAAGTAGACAGCATCCTTGTTTTTGAACATGGTCAAATAATTGGGATTGTGACAGAAAAGGACATTTTTCAGGAAATAGTTGCAAAAGGATTAGATCCAAAAAAAACAACAGTAAAAAAAATAACAAAGAGTCCACTAATCACCATAAAAAAAGATGCAACGGTAAGAGAAGCGATTGAATTAATGGAAAAGCATGACATCCGCAGATTAGTTGTTATGGATAAACGACCGATAGGATTAATCACCCAAAAAATGGTTTGTGGGAATTTAAAAGAAGATTCCTTTACATTACCAGAACTAGTGTCAGATAAGGTATTTTGCCCTTATTGCTCATCAAAGTTTGAAAATAAAAAATTGCTTTCAAAGCATATTGATGACATACACATTGGTCGTGGTTTGCTTGAAGGCAATTTAAAAAGAAGCACAGCAGAGTAAAATACTATAAAAATCATAAAAAATGATGAAAAATTCTGTCAACCGAAAGTCGCATGAGATAAAACATGAAAAAACTCGTAGCATAACCTATAGACTTCCCGCAAAGCTAGTAGAAGATCTTGAAACAGAAGCAGATCAGAAAGAAATTTCTCAAAATGTTCTAGTGAAACAAATTTTAGAAAAATACACCCAGTGGGACAAATTTGCAAGTATCATGGGCATGATTCCCATCCCAAGAGACATTCTCAAAACGCTTGGAGAAGACATGCAAGGTGATGAGATTAACAAGATCGTAGATGTCATGCTTCCCATGATAAAAGACTGGGTCATGTTTATGAAAGGCAATTATGATCTAAAACGAGCGATTGAATCCTTGGAAGATTATATGAAAGCATCTGGAATGACGTCAGATCATAGAATAGAAGGTAGCGTTCATCATTTTATAATACAACACAACTTGGGCATGCGTTGGTCTCTTTTTACAGAACAACTGTTAAAACGCATTTTTCATCAATTTGTACCTGATGTTATTATGAATTGTCGTACGACATCAAACACAACAATTGCCAGTATTGCATTAGGATCAGAGTTTGACGAACATAACTATTAGTGAATAATTTACAAACTTTTATTTGATTTTGACCAATACACTAAAGAGAGTTTTTGTGTTCACAAGTAATTCTCATCGGAGATAATCACCCGGTACTTTAATTAAATCAATACAACAAAATGATTTGTTGGTCGCAATCACAAAAGAAATTCAAGCGATGTTACGCACACAGAGATTCATTGTCATAGGTTCAGTAGACCTAAACGGTGTTGCCAATATTTCACCAAGGACCGCCTTTTACTTTTCTGATGACTCTATATTTTGGCTTGATTTTTTCAAACACAAATCACATATCAATTTCAAATCTTTACCGTGGGTAAGCATAGCAGTTTTTGACAAAATGAAATTAAAGGGATTTCAAATGAAAGGCAAAGTTTCTTTTATTGAGGATCAAAAAGAAAAAGAAAAACTAATTGATATAATAACACGTTCAGTGACTGGAAAGACATCATCCAAAGTTTTTGAGAGATTAAATGTTGACAAATCACCTGATGTCATAGTGTTCAAGCCAAAAGCAATCTATTCATTGGACCCAGAAGAATACTCAGGCAGAGCAATTGTTTTAGATACTGATGGCGAGACTGTCTCGTTACTTGGAATCTAGTTTTTTCTTGATAATATCTAATGTTAAAGCAGGGTCTGCTTTGCCTTTTGTCTTTCTCATGACCTTGCCTACAAGATAGTTTATTGTATCAGGATTAAGTTTTGCCTCAGAGACTGCTTTTTCTTCCTCACTAAAAACGTCATCAATTATTTTTGATAGTGACGATTTGTCATCAACGTGCCCAAGATCAAGACTAGAAATAATTTCTGATAGAGGTTTCCCACTTTTTACAATTTCTTGCAACGCAAGTTTGCCAGAGTTTCTTGTTATGATATTGTTCATTATTGCATCAGCCAAATCAGCGAGATGCTTTGGTGTGAGTTTTAGTTGTTCTCTTTGCTCTTTAGTATCTGCAAATCCTTTCAGATCTGTTGTTATGATATTTGCAATTTCTTTTGCATTTTTTTCATTGTGAGCTTGTTCAAATAAATCAGAATAAAACTTGTCAGAAGAGAGTACTTCTGCTACCTGTAAAGGAATCCCATACTTTTTGATGTATCTTTCTTTTTTTGAATATATGCTTTCTGGCATGTTCTTTTTTAATTTGTCAATAACTGAAGAGTCTATCAGCACCCATGGAATGTCTGCTTCAAGAAAATAACGATAGTCCTGTTCTTCCTCTTTTGACCTTGCAGATACTGTAATTTTTCGTGCCTCATCCCAGTGACGTGTTTCTGCAGGAATTGGGATTCCTCGTTCAGCAAGACTTTGTTGTCGTGTTATTTCAAAATGTAACGCCTTTTCAATATCTTTAAACGATCCTACGTTTTTTATTTCCACTCTGTTTCCTTTATCGATGGAAATGTTTCCATCTACTCTTAATGCACCTTCAAGTGAGGGATCAGAGACACCAAGGTTTTCAACAAGGTCAGCAAGAACATTTAGAAATAATCTCACCTGTTTTGGTGTTTCAAAGTCAGGCTCTGTAACAATTTCTACAAGCGGTGTTCCAGCTCGATTATAATCAATTAATGTGAGTAGAGTTTTCTCAGAAGTTCCTTCATAAACTAGTCTTCCGGGATCTTCTTCTAGCTGGATTCGTCTAACTCTGATTTCTTTGTCTTCGATTAGAACTTTGCCATCGCTGCCAATGCTTGTTGGGCCATATGCGTTGTACTGGGTTATCTGGAAATTTTTTGGCAAGTCAGGATAAAAGTAATTTTTTCTAAAGAATGCAATTTTTGGTGGAGTTTTACATCCTAGTGCTATTGAAATCATTGCTGCTTTTTCAACAGCATTTTTGTTAAGTAGAGGAAGAGAACCAGGCAACCCAATGCAAACTGGGCATATGTTTGTGTTAATGTCTAGACTTCTATAGTCTGCCTTGCATGAACAAAAGAGCTTGCTTTCAAGCTTTGTCAATTGACAATGAATTTCAAGGCCTATTTTTGTCAAATTGGTACTCCTGGAAGGTTGGTTGTCTTTTCCAGTGCATATGCTGCCTGTAACAATGTTTTTTCTTGCATTGAATTTGCAAAAAACTGTATCCCGATTGGAAGCCCATTTGTCATTTCATATGGAATAGATATTGCGGGAATTCCGGAAAGATTTGCTACTATGGTATTGATATCAAGAAGATAAAGAGATAGAGGATCATCAACTTTTTCTCCTATTTTAAATGGCAATACTGGAGATGTTGGTGCAATAAGAAGATCGAATTTTTTAAAAGCTTGTTCTATTTCAGATTTTATTTTGCTTCTTACTTTTAGTGCCTTGAGAAAATATTTTCCTACATATCCAGCTGATGGTACAAAGGATCCTAGAATCATTCTTCTTGTAACTTCAGGACCAAAGTTTTTTCTTGCTTTTGAAATGTATGCGTTAAATTCGTATCCTTCTACATCAAAATCAAAGCCATATCTAATGTTGTCATATCTTGCAAGGTTACTTCCGGCTTCGGTAGCAGCAATGGTATAGTATGTCGCAACAGAAAACTTTACAGAATCAAGTGAAACCTCATTACATTCTGCACCAAGAGTTTGTAGTTTTGATATTGCTTTACTTGTAGCAGCTGCAACTTGTTTGTCAACTCCTTCGCCAATCATTTCTGAAATTATGCCAATTCGTTTTCCTTCTACACCGACATCAAGTTCTTTTGTGTAATCTACTTTTCCTTTATCAATTGTTGTATTGTCATGTTGATCAATTCCTGAAATAATATTCAAAATAAAAGCTGTATCTTCTACGGTTCGGGCCATGGGACCTACTTGTTCGATGCTGTTTGCATATGAGATAAGACCATATCTGCTTACAAGTCCATATGTGGGCTTTAACCCAACTACTGAGCAGAAACTGGCAGGATTCCTCACAGAGCCTCCTGTATCTGAACCAAGTGATGCAATACATTCTAACGCGCTAACTGAGACTGCACTACCTCCTGATGAACCGCCTGGTACATAATCAGTATTCCATGGATTTCTACTTGGCCCAAAATAGCTAAATTCAGTAGATATCCCCATGGCAAATTCGTCAAGATTTGTTTTCCCGATGATTATTGCATCTTGTGATTTTAGATTAGATATAACAGTGGCGTCATAGGGCGCTACAAAGTTTTCGAGCATTTTTGACGCACAGGTTGTTTTCATTCCTTTTGTGCAAATGTTGTCTTTGATCGATATTGGCATTCCAAGGCATGAACCGACATTTTCCTTTGCCTTCAGTTTCTTGTCTATCTGTTTAGCTTGTGATATGGCGTCGTTGTTTAAAGAAATGTATGCATGAATACTGGGCTCTACTTTATTTATTCTCTCCATGGTTTTTGAAATAAACTCTTCGACAGTTAGGCTACCATTTTTTATCTGTTCAAGATATTGAGTTGCAGTTATTCCAAGATTCATTTTAGATCATCTTTGGTGCTTTAACAAAAGTTCCTTTGTAGTTTTTTAATTGAGTTATTAGTTTTTCATCAAATGGTACATACTTGTCATCTCTTAGTTTATCAAGAGACATCTCTTGTGTTACAAAGGATTCAGATTCAGCGCTGGCATTATCCAGAATATCAAAATAATTAAGAATTTTTTCTACTTGCTCGATGTATTTTTCATGATCTTTCAGATCAATCTTTATGAGGTTTGCAGCATGTACAATTTCTTCTCTTTTTACCATTTTCTCTCCTACGGAGTTAGCCTATCTACGTCTCTTGGATAAAATGTTACATCCCTGATGTTTTCTGTGCCTGTTAGAGCCATCATTAGTCGTTCAAGACCTATTCCACATCCAGCGTGAGGTGGGACACCATAATCAAACACTTTAAGATGATAGTCAAACGCATCAATCTTGAATCCTTTATTTTTCATTCTCTCCTCAAGTTCGTCCCTTTTTTCAATTCTTGTGCTACCTGATGATAGTTCCAGGTCTCCAAACATAAGATCAAATGATTCAGACATTTTTTGATCATCTTTCTTTGCTTTTACATAAAATGGCTTTGGACTCAAGGGCCAATCCTTTATGAAATAAAATCCAGTCAGGTTGATTTTCTTTAGATTTAATGGATAAAGATCATCCCCCCACTCTGTCTTGGCACCAGCTTTTTGCATCTTATCGACTAAATCAGAATAAGTATACTGTGGAATTGATTCTGGAATTTCAGGAATGTTCATTTCTATACCAGAATTTGATTTTGAATGATATTCTTTTACTGCCTTAGTTGATCTTTTGATTATATTTTCAATGTGTTTCATGATATCATTATAGTCTGAAAATGCCTCTTCCAAGTCTATTGATATCGCTTCAGACAAATGCCTGTTTGTTCTAGATGGTTCTGCTCTAAAGATTGGTGCAATTTCAAATACTTTTTCAAAACTCATGGTAAGCTGTTCTTTGTAAAGCTGGGGGCTTTGTGCAAGAAAGGCTTCCTTGTTATAGTAAAATATTGGAAACAGTGCAGCGCCTCCTTCTGTTGCAGTAGCAATCATTTTTGGAGTGTTTACCTCAACAAACTCTTTTTCATACAAGTAATCTCGAATCGATTTTAGAACTAGACTGCGTATCTTGAAGACATGTTGCAAGACACTTCGTCGCAAATCAACCGCTCTTAACTCGAGTCTAGTGTCAATGTTTGGAACAACTTTTGTTTGTGATGTAAATGGTGCTATTTTTTCTACATGTGAAAAGATTCGCATCTCTTTTGGAATGATTTCTGCGCCATGTGGTGCTTTTGGAGATGGCTTGATTATTCCTTTTATTCCGATACTGGACTGTTCTTTTAATTTTGTTATTGCTTGTTTTATTTCATCAGGACACGAGCCTGCTTTTGCTGTGATCTGGATCTCTCCTTCTTTGTCATTTAACATCATAAAGACTAGATTTCCATGATCTCTGACGCTTGAAACCCACCCCATGATAATTACTTCTTTTCCATCCATTGAGGGATCAATCTGGTTTGAGTAAATGCTTCTGCGCCAACTTCCAAGTTCTGTATCCATAATCTAACCTTTTATCAAATCTGGTCTAGTTAGTGTTAATTTATGTTGCGGACTGATTGCTCTTTTTTAATTTTGCATAAAGTGATCCAAATTCCGAACATCACTGGCGTTAAACTTTGGATTTACCAAGCAAGAGCGGCATTTCAATCTGAATTAAAACTTTCTTGCATGTTTCGCAGGTGTGTTCTTCTTTCCTGATAAGTACATTTTTGTGGCATTTTGTACATTGTTTTGCTATCAAAAAGTCTTCTTGATTGCTTGATCTTTGATTCATTGATAGAACTACGCTGTGGTAATCAACGGTGTCGTTAAACTTTGTGGATTTTTGTTGAATTTGTTTACTATATACATGACTTTATCATCGCCTTCTGGCAATGGGTTAGCACAACGTCCACATTTTGGAAGTGTAACTACTGCATCATAATCAAGTTCTCCTACGAACTTGTCACATTTACAGCAACGAATTGATTTCATGTCATAGTCGTTCAAGTCTGACCACTCTTTTGTACAATCAATTCTTTGTTATGGTTCTCAAAATTTCTTATTGCTACCTTAATTTTGTTAATCGCTACAGTAATGTCTATGGTTTTTTTCATTATAGCCAAGACAGTATAGGCAATAATTGGTATTGAAACAAAAATTGAGTTTTCTCTTTCTGTTATAGTGTGACTCACAGGTCCAAACTCGTCATCATAATCTTTATGCATTGAGCTTTGCAACCTGAAATCAATCTGACAGAGGATAGAAAAGAGATGTTTATGATGCAGTTCAGGTTGCAAAGCTCAATGCATA